>DASPYH010000224.1:0-10529 GCA_035636875.1 Mycobacteriales bacterium
GACGGCCTCCCGGACGAGCCCACCGGAGCGGAACTGGGGAGGTAGCCGGGCCAGTGCGGTCACGGCAGGCCGACGTCGAGGTCGATGTCGATGTCGATGTCGATGTCGTCCACGCTTCGGACGGCGAGTCCGGCGGCGTTGCGTTCGATGTCAGTCAGCTCGCCGGCGATCAGGGTGACCGGATAGTCCCGGCGCGGGTCGAAGTCGGGATACAACTCGACCCGGTCGAGCACATCGACGACGAGCGTCTTGAGGAAGATCCGGGGGGCGACGCCGACCTTGCCACCGAGCTGGCCGGTCACCCGGTCGGCGAGCAGGTCGATGTAGCCGTCGTCGACCACGGCGGCGACCCGCCCGCCTGCCGCTCCCCCGGCGGTGAAGACCTCCCGGACCCGCCGCCCCAGCTCCCGCAGGCCGTCGGCGGAGAAGCCGGGCAGTCGTAGTTGGACCGCTCGGGGGTTGTCGAACCGGGCGTCGGTGGTGAAGTCGGTGGCCAGCCGCTGGGCCAGCGGCGGCAGCCGCTGGGCGCCCTGGGTGCCGTCGAAGAACGCTGGGGTGCCAGTGATCACCAGGTAGAGACCGGGGAACCGGCCGCTGTCGACCTCGTCGAGGAGTTGCCGCAGCGCGTTGAGTGCCTTGTCCCGGACATCGGACCGCATCCGCTGCGGCGTCTCGACCTCGTCGAGCACGACGAGCAGTCCCGGGTGGCCGCAGCCGCGCAGCACAGCGAGCAGCCCCTGCAGGAACCCGAGCGCGCCGAAATGGTCGAGTTCGCCCTTCACCCCGGCGGCGCGGCGAACAGCCGCGGCGACGTTGGGCTGATCGGACTGTCGATGTCACCGAACAGTCCGCTCGCGCCGGGCCGGTGGTCTGCAGGTGCCCGCAGCTGGTTGGCAATCGCGACCCGGGCGGCGATGGCACTGTTGCATCGAGCGATCACCAGTGATCTTGACGGTAAATCCTCCTGCCCACGGCATCCACAACGTCTTCCTTGACGGCCTTCAAGCCTCCGGTGAGACCGCTGGCGGAGCCCCAGGAGCATCAGCAGACCCCGCCGACCGAAAATCCTACGGTCATCACGGGGGATCGCTCGATGCAACAGACCCCCCAGGTGGCCGGGACACCTCTCAGCCGCCGGCGGCCGCGGGATTCAGCCGGCCGGCGGGCGCGTGTCCGTTCGCCCCGCTGGATTCCGCGTCGTCGAGGTGGGTGAGGTAGCCACGGATGTCGTCGGCCTCGGGCACGCCGAGGTCGGTGTAGAGGGTGAGGGCCTGCCGCAGGTGGTGGCGGGCCTGGTCGAGATGGCCGGTGTCGTGGTGGGTGTGAGCGAGACCGGCGTGGGCACGGGCCTGTTCGTAATGGTCGGCGGTCTCGACGGCGAGGGCGAGCGCGGCGGCCTGCTGGATATGGGCCTGGTCGGGGTCGCCGGTGGTGTGCAGCATTTCCCCGAGGTTGTTGAGCACCTCGGCTTCGCCGCCGCGGTCGCCGATCTCCCGGTAGCGGGCGAGTGCCTGCTGGTGGTGGTCGGCGGCCTGCGTGTAGCGGCCCTGCCGTCGGTAGACCACGCCGAGGCTGGCGAGTGCGTCGGCTTCCCCGTCGCGGTGGCCGGTCGCGCGGAAGAGGTCGAGGGCCTGCTGGTGGTGCTCGGCGGCCTGCCGGTGGCGCCCTTGCCGCTGGTAGATGAGGCCGAGATGGTCGAGCGCTTCAGCCTCGCCAGCGCGGTCGCCGTTCTCGCGGTGGATGGTGCGGGCGCGGAGCAGACGGTCGGCGGCCTGCTCGTAGCGGCCGCCCCGCCATAGGACGATCCCGAGGTTTCCCAGCGCACGGGCCTCTCCCTGCCGGTCGCCAACCTCGCCGAAGAGGGTGAGCGCCTGCTGGATGTGGTCGGCGGCCATCGAGTAGCGGCCCTGATGGAAGTGGACGCCGGCGATGCTGGTCAGGGCGTGGGCTTCGGAGGCCCGATCACCGTTGTGTCGGGCAGCGTGCCGAGCATGGGTGTGGATGGTCAGCGCGTCCGGGCAGTGGCCGCCGGTGTCGAGGTAGCGGAACAGGGTGCTGGCCAGCTGGGTGGTGTGCCGGGGCCAGCCGTGGACGGCGGTGTGGGCGCAGGTGGCGACGAGGTTGGGGCGTTCGGCGTCCAACCAGGCCAGCGCCGTGGCCGGGTCGTGCAGCGGCGGGGTGGGCGAGCCCGCCGGCGGAGGGTGGGGCCGGCGGTGCGCTTCGGCGGAGTGCAGGGTGTCCATGGCGGCGGCGGCTCCGGCCCGGTACAGGTCGAACAGGCGGGTCAACGCTGCGTGGCATCCGGGCTCGCCGTCCTGGGTGTGAGCGAGACGCACCGCGTAGGCACGCATCAGGTCGTGCATGCCGTATCGGACGGACTGGGTACGGTGGATCAGGTGTGCCCGGGCCAGCAGGTCGAGCAGTTGCCGAGCCTGCTCGAGACTGGTGTCGACAAGGGCGGCAGCAGCGTAAGGATCGCAGTCCGGGCCGGGGTGCAGGCCGAGCAACCGGAACGCGCGGGCCACCTCGGCCGGCAGGTGCCGGTAGGACCAGGAGAGCACGTCGCGGACCGCAGCGCCGGGGTCACCTTCGGCGTCGAGCAGGTCCAGCCGCCGCTGCTGGTCGGCCAACTCTCCGACCAGCGTCGACAGCGGCGTGGTCGGGCGCGCGGCGGCCCGCTCGGCGGCCACCCGCAGCGCCAGCGGCAGCCGCGCACACTGCATGGCCAGGGTGGCGGCCGCGCTCGGTTCGTCGTCGACCCGGCCACCGATCAGCGCTCGCAGCAAGGCGCACGCATCGGCGGCCGGAAGGAAATCCAGGTCGACCCGGCGCGCGCCGTGCAGGGCGACCAGACCGGCAAGCGTGTCCCGACTGGTCACCAGCACAGCGCAGGACGGGGTGCCGGGAAGGAGCGGACGCACCTGGTCGACCGTGGCGGCGTTGTCCAGCAGCACCAGCATCCGCCGTCCGCTGATCTCGGTCCGGTACCGGGAGGCCCGGTCCCAGATCTCGAGGGGGATGTCCTGCCCGGCGACGCCGAGCGCGGACAGGAATCCAGCCAGCGCCTCGGCCGCCGGCAGCGGCTGGTCCCGGTCGTAGCCGTGCAGGTTGACGTAGAGCTGTCCGTCCGGGAAGCCGTCCCGGACCCGGTGCGCCCAATGGACGGCGAGCGCGGTCTTGCCGACGCCGGCCGTGCCGGACACCGCGGAGATCACCAGTGCCGTCGCCGTGCCCGCGGCAGCGCGGGCACCCCCGGCGGGGAGCAGCCGGTCGAGTTCGGCCAGCTCCCGTACCCGGCCAGTGAATGCGTGCACGTCGGCTGGTAGCTGGGCTGGCGCCCGGCCGGGGCTCGGCTGGGTGGTTGCCCGCTGAGTGTGTGCGGGCGCGGCGGGAGCTGGGTCGGCCACGGTGGGCCGGACTGTCGCCGGCAGCGGCGGTGGGAGGGTGCCGCGCAGGATCGCACGGTGCACGCCACTCAGTTCGCTGCCGGGGTCGACGCCGAGCTCCTCGACCAGTCGGTGCCGGACGGCGTTGTAGTGGTCGAGCGCCTCCGCGTCGCGGCCGTCCGCGTGCAGGGCTCGCATCAGCAGCGCGAACAGCGGTTCCACCAGCGGGTGTTCGGCGGTGAGGGCGAGCAGTTCGTCCACCACCGCGCCGCGGCGGCCCTGCTGCAGCTCTGCCTCGGCCCAGTGCCGGGCCGCGGTCAGCCGTTGTTGTTGCCACGCGTCCCGAACCCGCCCCGCCCAGGCGGTGGACAGGTCAGCGAGCGCAGGCCCGCGCCACAGGTCCAGGGCTTGCCGTAGCAGCCCTGCTTGCCTCACCGCAGGCGTGCCGGGCTGGCGCGCCCGCTCCACGAGGGACCGGAGCCGGTGCGCGTCCACCCGGCCCGGGTCGACCTCCAAGACGTATCCACCGTCCCGGCGAAGCACCGCCGGGGAGTCCGAGTTTTCGGCAGCGGTCTGGCGCAGGGTCCGGCGGAGTGCGCTGAGGTGGGTGTACAGCACCGCCCGAGCAGCCCGCGGCGGGGCTTGGTCCCAGATCCGTTCCATCAGCACCGGCAGCGGCACTGGCTGGTTCGCCTCCACGGCCAGCGCGGCCAGCACGGCCCGCTGCTTGGGTGGCCCGAGGTCGACCGGCTGGCCGGCGACCCACATCTGCACCGGTCCCAGCAGCCGCAGCTCCGCCACGCCGCCTCACCCCCGGGGCCGGACAGGTGCATGGGTCGATGCCGAAAGACCATCGTAAGAGTACATCTTGAACGATCTTGGGTCGAGCACGGTCCAGAGGGAGCCGTCCACCGGCTCTGACCTGGGCCGGGAGGAATTCGGGAGGTTTCGTGCAGGTCGCTCGCGCACTATGAGTAGCCCTGCCACGGCCGTCAGGGGTGGGCGATTTCTTGGTTCGGTCCGGCGGCCGTGAGGTGCTGCCGTGCGTCGAACGTGCGACCGCGCCGGTTGCCGGCGTGGCCGGAGGAGGCGGAGATGGGTCACCGGACGCGGGTGCCTGCCGTGCTGATCGCGTCGGCGTTGGTCGCCGCGGCGGTCGCCGGCCCGCCACCGCCGGCGGCGGCGTCCACCCGGACGGTCGCGTCCAGCACCGCGGCCACGGTCGCCTCGAGCCCACGGACGGTGACCCGGGTCGACTCCTGGGTACACGTGACCCCTGACTCCACCGGCCGGGTGACGGTCCCGTACTGCCCGGCCACCGACCCGTGCGCGTTCGCCTCGACGCCGGCGGCGGTGGTGGTGACCGGCCGCGGCCCGACCGGAGGCCGCCCTGGGCTCCCGTTGAACTTGGTGGCCTACAACCGCAGCACCAGCGCGTTCACGTTGCGGGCGCTGGACCAGTCCGGCACCGTGATCACCACCGCCATCGACGTCTATTACCACGCCGCCTCGAGCCTGACCGGCAGCGAGGAGGTCCGCACGGTCGCGGTGACCACCGACGCCGACGGGTACGCGACGGTCGGCTACGCCAGCTCACACGGCGCCCAGGCGGCAACCGCGGTGGTGGCGTCCGGGGTGAGCCCGGACGGCGGCCCCGACATGCCGGTGAACATGGTTGTGTCGGCCCGGACCGGGGCCGGGTTCACGGTGCGGGCGCTCAACCAGTCCGGCGCGAAGATCGTCAGTGGCTCGGTCACGTTCAGCTACTACGCGGCGTGGGCCGGCCGGGTCGACTACGGGAACGGTTGGGTCGCCGCCAACGCCACCACCACGGTCAGCACCGACGCCGGCGGCTACGCGACCGTGAGCTTCGCCCCGCCGCTGCCGAGCACCCCGACCGGGATCGTGGCGGTCGGGGTGGCGCCAGCCGGCGGTGGCTACATCGCCGCCAGCCTGCTCGCCTACAGTCCGACGGCGAACAGTTTCCGGTTGCGGGTGCTGAACCAGAACGGTGCGGGAGTGCCGAGCCAGAGCGTGACGCTGTCCTACCACGCGGTGGCCGCTGTCCCCGACTTCAGTTTGTTCCAGCCGGACACGCTGCATTCCAACGGCGCCGACCTGAGCTGGAGCAAGTACACCGGAACACTGAGCGGGCAGCCTTTCGCCAAGTACGAGGTGCACCGGTCGACCACGCCGAACTTCACCCCGTCGGCGTCGACGCTGCTGATGTCGACGACAGACATTGCGACGACCAGCTACCGGGACACCACGGCGGCGCCGGGCGGCATCTTCTACTACAAGGTGGTGGCCAACTCCACCGCGTCGCAGGAGTTCCAGGTCACGCTGCCGGCCGACGGGCAGGCCACCAAGCTGCTGCAGCCGGATCCAGCCGCCGGCAAGGACACCAAGCTGTTCTACGAGTACTTCGCCTCCGGCGATGTCCAGTGCGGCACGTACGGAACCGAGGACTGGCTGCGGGTCGGCAGCGACACCGGCACCACGAAGTGGCGGACACTGATCCGCTTCGACCTGAAAGACATTCCGCGCGGATCGTCGATCACGTCGGCCAGCATGTCGTTGTGGAAGATCGCGTCGAACGCTGCGGCGACGGTCAGTGCGTACCGGGTGAGTCGGGACTGGGTGGAGGGCAGCTACGGCTGCTTCAACGGGGCGACCTGGTACACCGCGGCGAACGGGGTGAACTGGACCGCGAACGGCGGTGACTACGACCAGACGGCGGTGACCAGCCGGTCGGTCCCGGCGGGAGAGGCCGAAGGCTGGCACAACTTCACCATCACCAGTGCCGCGCAGGCGTGGGTGAACGGAGACAAGCCGAACCTCGGGCTCCTGCTGCGGCTGTCCGACGAGAGCGGGACGGTGAAGAACGACATCGACTACGCCTCGTCCGACCGGACCGGCCCGGCGACGGAGATCTCGCACCGTCCGAAGCTGGCGGTGACGTACACCGACGGCAGCCACGCCGTCAAGCCGACCGTGTCGGTCGCCTCCCCGGCGGGGGGCGCCACGGTGCGCGGCACGACGGCGGTGACGGCGGCGGCGTCGGATGACCGGCGGGTGGAGAGGGTGGAGTTCTATCAGGACGGCGGCACGAGTCCGATCGGGACGGTGAACGCCGCGCCGTGGACGTTCAGCTGGGCCACCACCGGCCTGACCAACGGGACGCACACGCTGACCGCCAAGGCCTACGACGACGCCGGCAACTCCACGACCTCGGCCGTGTTCTCGGCGCAGGTGGCCAACTACCCCGCGCCGAGCACGGCGATCACCTCGCCGGCGAACAACGCCACCGGGCTGACCGGGACGGTGACCGTCACCACCTCGAACACGGTGGCCAGCGGGCTGTCGGTGAGCAAGGTGGAGCTTTACGTCGACGGCGCGCTGTACCAGCCGTCCACGACCTCGCCGTACAGCTTCCCCTGGAACACCCTGGACCCGGCGCTGCCGGCCTACGACGGCAGCAGCCACACACTGCAGACGAAGGTGTACGACTCGTCCGGCCAAGCGGTGTCCTCGCCGGTGGTGACGGTGTCGACCGGAAACACGACGGGAACCCGGTACATCGCCGACTTCGCCTCCACCCCGGTGCCGCAGGCGATGACCTACACCCCGGGCGGGCCGCAACTGGTCTACCCCGTGGACGTCACGGTGACCAACAAGAACGCGGTCGGGTGGAGCTCGGCCACGACGTTCCTGCGGTACCGCTGGTACAGCCCCAACCCGGCCGACCAGGTGGTGGAAAGCGGGAACATTGCGGCGCTCGGCCTGGCCGCGGGGGTCGCGAGCGCGCCGGTGCGGGTGAACGTGACGCCGCCGACGCTGCCGGATGGGGTTGACGCCGCGCAGTACCGGCTGCGGTTCGACGTGTTCGACACCTCGACCAGCCCGGCCACCGCGTTCGCCAGCAAGGGCAACAACCCGTCGGAGAACCCGGTAGTCATCAATAAGGCGCTGTCCACCAAGCTGGGCATCGAGAAGTACTACTCGTACGTGACCACCCCCGTGGGCGCCGGGATGACCAACGTGGTCAACGTGGCGAACGGCAACTCGATGCTGACCCTGACCCCGCTGTCCAACCCGGGCCGGGGCCTGCACACGGTGGCCCGGCTGACCTACAACAGCCTGGAGGAGAAGTCCGAGTCGCCGGTCGGCACCAACTTCTCCTTGTCGATCTCGAGTCTGGTCCGGTTCGGCAACCCGCTGGACGTCCACCCGAACAACGCGGACCTCATTGCCGGCCGGTCGAACAAGTTCGTCACGTTCGTCGACGGCGACGGGTCGCTGCACCGCTTCGATGGGGTGACCGGCGCCGACGGGGTGACCTTCTGGAAGGAACCCCCCGGGGTGCACCTGTACCTGCGGTCGCTCACCACCGATGAAAACGACCCACGGTACTGGGCGTTGACCCGGCCGGACCGGGTCACCTTCTACTTCAACAGTAAGGGCTACCCGACGTTCGTGACCGACCGCAACGGCAACACCATCTCCTTCACGCTGACCGCAGTGGCGCCCGGCGACGATCCGGGCGGGCCGAAGTTCCACGTCACCAAGGTGACCGACGCGTCCGGGCAAGGGCTGACGCCGGCACAGAACCGCAGCTTCGACATCACCTACTTCACCAAGGCCACCGCCCGCAAGCCGCAGATCCGCGGCAAGATCTCCCGGATCACCGACCACCTCGGGCACGCGGTCGAGTTCGCCTACTACGACGACGGCAACCTGCTGCAGGTCACCGAGAAGGGCGGCAGCAACGCCGACGGCACCCCGCTGGCCGACCGGGCCTGGAGCTTCACCTACACCACCTCGGACGGCTCAGGGCCGGCCACCAACCCGAACAGCCAGTCCAGCCTCATCTACAGCGTGCGCGACCCACTGGGCCACGACACGCTGTTCGGCTACAACGGCCCGGGCACCAACCAGAACCGGTGGAAGCTGGCCAGCGTCACCGACCGGGCCAACCACCTGACCACGTTCGGCTACGACATCACCAACCGGGTGACCACGGTCGCGGCGCCGACCCCGGCCGGGCAGACCGCCCGCACCACCAAGTACGGCTACGACACCGACGGCAAACCGGTATCCATCACCAACCCGCTGAGCCAGGTCACCGCGCTGGAGTGGAACAGCGACTTCGCGGTCACCAAGCGTACCGAGCCCAACCTCAAGACCCGCCGGTTCGACTACAACGACAACGGCTACCTGACCGATGTCTACGACCAACTCGACAACCACACGGTGCTGACGTATGAGAACCTGCCGGCCGGCAGCAACGACATCCCGGCGCATTGGCGCCCCGGCCGCACGATCCCGCACCTGAGCCAGCTGGCCACCAAGCAGGACCCGGTGGATGTGGCCGCCGGCAGCACGAACAGGTGGAGCTTCGACTACGACACCAAGGGCAACCTGACCACGGTCACCGAACCGCTGTATCCGACCACGCCGGCCCGCTACACCTACAACGCCGACGGCACGGTGGCCACCAGCGCCGACTTCAAGGGCAACGTCAGCACGCTCGCCGACTACGACGACAACGGGCTGCCCACCACGATCGTCGACGCCACCGACAACCCCACTGCACCCGCCCACCCCACCCGGATGAAATTCGACACCGGCGGGCGGCTGCTGTGGGTGCAGGACCCCGGCCACGCCCCCTACAGCAGCAGCGACGCCCGAGCCCGCACCTCCTTCTACTACGACAGCTTCAACCGGCTCGGCCGGCAGTCCACCCCGAAGTCGACCAGCCGGCAATTGGGCGAGCTGATCTGGAGCGACATCGCCTACGACGCCAACGACAACACCGTTAAGGTGATCGCACCGCACTACGGCGCGCACGACTCCGGAACCGGCGACACCACCGCCGCCAGCTATGACGTGATGGACCGGCAGACCCTCGTCACCGGCCCGGACACAAGCGCCGACTCGGCCGGTGAACGCACCCGCCTGGAGTACGACGAGGCGGGACGAGTCAAGACAGTGACGCTGCCGCTGGGCGTGAAGAACGGCACCCCGAACAACACCCGAACCATCAACAACAGCTACGACGCGCTCGACCAGACCGTCAAGCAGACCCGCTATCACCAGAAGGCCGACGGCAGCATCGAGACGCTGACCCAGCACGGCTGCTACGACACGGTCGGCAACCTGGTCTCGACCACCGCCCCGAAGGCGGCACTGGCGTCGGTCACCTGCCCCGCCGCCCACACCACCCCGTACACCACCGTCTACGGATACGACGATGCGCACCAGATGACCAGCGTCTCCGACCCGCTGAGCCACAACACCGTCTTCGACTACGACGCCAACGGCAACCGCAGGCAGGTCACGGACGCGGCCGGAAATGCCACGATCCTCCGGTACGACTCGCTGAACCGGCTCACCCGCACGGAGGAGCCCTACCTCACCGGGGCCACCCCGCGCAGCGTGGTCACGGTCAACGAGTACGACGCGAACGGCAACCGCGCCCGGCTGATCAGCCCCCGCGCCTACGACGCCTCGACCGACAAGACCACGTTCACCTCCTACGTGACGAAGTTCAACTACGACGCGCTCAACCGGCTGACCAGGGTGGACCTGCCCACCGACAGCACCTATCCGACGGCGTACTACGTGCACCGCGGCTACGACGTCAACGGCAACCTCACCGTTTCCACGCTGCCCGACACCCACCCGAACCTGGTCGACGTCCCCGCCACCGCGAAAACCCTGGTGGAGTACTTCGATCCGGGGTGGATCGCGGCCAGCAACGACCCGGCCAACCCGAAGGTCCACTTCGACTACAACCCCCGCGGCCAGCAGACCCTGCGCACCCCCGAGACCCGCGCGGGTGACCTCGACACCGACAAGCAGATCCAGTGGGCCTACTCCGCCGACGGCCTACTGCAGCAGCGCACCGACCAGAAGGGCCAGCAGGTCACCTACACATATGACGCGGACAACCAACTGCTCACCTCCCATGATGGCAGCGGCCTGACGACCCCGACGGAAACCGCCGTCGACACCGTCAACGGCTACGACGACCTGGACCGGCTGATCCGCTCGGACCACAAGAAGCAGGCAGATCAGGTCTGGCGGTTCAGTACCTCCGGCTACGACGCTAACGGCAACCTCACCGACACCGAGCAGGAC
>DASPYH010000225.1:0-5417 GCA_035636875.1 Mycobacteriales bacterium
CACTGTACCCCACTTTGCTCCACTCAACCGTGGCTTTGCTCCACGACGCCACCACCGCGCGTCGCCCATGAACGCCGCCGGCCAGAGCCAGAGCAGGGCGAACGACCAGACGGGAAGGAGTGAGGCCGCGCCACGCAGGGACGGGCCTCTGCCCGGCCGGCCGCTCGTCGTCATGGACCTGAGCCCCGGGTACGCACGGGACCGCCGCGGCGGGAGCCGGAAGGGCCGTCCGCCAAGCGCGGCGCGGCGACCAATCTGGTGGTGAGGGCGAGCGGAGGCTCGCCGGGAACGAGACGGGGGCCGCGCGCTCGGAGAGCTGGCGCCCCCTGCTCACAGGGGACGCCAGCTCGCCTCAGCCGTGCGTCGCGACTCCCTCGACGCTGGCGGACAGCACTGCTCCGCCCCGTCGCGCCCGCACCCTGATCGGCGTGTGCGGGTCGATGCCGGCGGCCAGGGCGCGGCGCAGCAGGCCGGCCAGCTCGTCCAGCGTCATGCCGTCCGGCGACTCGGTCGTCGCCGTGATCGTGCGCCGCGTCGTCACCTCGAGCCCCGCATTGGGGTTGGGCGCGGACATGGCTCCTCCTCGGTTCGAGCGACGGCACAGGGTCCCACGCCGACGTGTCGGCTAGCGAACGGCGAGGTCGAGGAACGCCTTCCCGCACCAGTCAGGACTCGAGGTCACCGACACGGCGTGTCCACGCCGACGCGGCGTCCGGCAGCTGGCGCCTCCGTACCCGGATCGGACCGGTGCAGTCGGGAACAGTTTGACAGACTGGCCCGTAGAGGTAGCAGGTACGCGCGCCACGAGCAGCGGTGCCTGCCGGGCTTGCGGGGCGAGGAGGACGCGGTGGCGGTGCACGACGCTGTGAACGGCGCTGGCTCGATCGGGGAGCCGGTCCCGCTCGACGTCGTCGGCGAGGCGACCGGCCGCATCGCGGCGAACATCGAGCGGGTCATCGACGGCAAGCCCGAGGTCGTACGGCTGGTCATCGTGGTGCTGCTGGCGGAGGGCCACCTGCTGATCGAGGACGTGCCCGGAGTGGGCAAGACCAAGCTGGCCAAGGCGCTGGCCCGCTCGATCGACTGCTCGGTCCGGCGCATCCAGTTCACCCCCGACCTGCTGCCCTCCGACGTCACCGGCGTCAGCGTCTACAACCAGGAGTCGCGGGACTTCGAGTTCAGGCCGGGCGCGGTGTTCGCCAACCTGGTGGTCGGCGACGAGATCAACCGCGCCTCCCCGAAGACCCAGTCCGCGCTGCTGGAGTGCATGGAGGAACGGCAGGTCACCGTCGACGGCACGACGTACGTGCTGGAGGCGCCGTTCATGGTGGTCGCCACCCAGAACCCGATCGAGATGGAGGGCACCTACCCGCTGCCCGAGGCGCAGCGCGACCGCTTCACCGCCCGGGTCTCCATGGGCTACCCCGACCCCGCCGCCGAGATGACGATGCTGGCCGAGCACGCAGGGCGCGACCCCCTGGAGACGCTGAAGCCGGTGTCCACGGCGACGGAGGTGCGGGCGCTGATCGAGGCGGTCCACCGGATCCATGTCTCCGACGCGGTCCGGCGGTACGCGGTCGACCTGGTCAACGCCACCCGCCGTGCCGCCGACCTGCGCCTGGGCGCGTCGCCCCGGGCGGCCCTGCAGCTGCTGCGGGCCGGCAAGGCGCAGGCGGCGCTCAGCGACCGCGACTACGTGCTGCCCGACGACCTGCAGCGGCTCGCCCGGCCGGTGCTCGCGCACCGGGTGCTGCCGACGGCCGAGGCGCAGATCGCCCGGCGCAGCGCCGATTCGATCGTGTCCGACCTGCTGCGCACCGTGCCGGTGCCGCGCTCGGTCGACACGCCGCCGGTCGGCCGGAGGGTCTGATCCGTGCGGGCCGCGCTGTCCGGCCTGACCACCCGCGGGCGCTGCCTGCTCGCGGCCGGCGCCGCGGCCGCCCTGTGCGCGCTGGCACTCGGAGAGCGCGACCTGCTCCGGGTGGCCTGCTTCCTGGTCGCCCTGCCGCTGGTCGCCGCGTCCGTCGTCGGCCGCACCCGGTTCCGGCTGTCCTGCTCCAGGTCCCTTGCGCCGGCCCGGGTGCCCACCGGCCAGGCGGCCGAGGTCAGCCTCGTGCTGGAGAACGTCTCGTTCCTGCCGACCGGGCTGCTGCTGCTCGAGGACGAGGTCCCGTACACGCTGGGCGGCCGGCCCCGCTTCACCCTCGACCGCATCGGCCCCGGCCAGACCCGGGCGGTCCGCTACCCGGTGCGCTCGGACGCCCGCGGTCGATACCGGATGGGCCCGCTGCGGCTGCGGCTGGCCGACCCGTTCGGCCTGGTCGAGCTCACCCGGTCGTTCACCGCCACCGACCGGCTGACCGTGGTGCCGGCCGTGCAGCCACTGCCGCCGGTGCGCCTCGGCGGCGCCTGGGAGTCCGGTGGCGAGAGCGTGAGCCGATCGGCGGCGATCCGCGGCGCCGACGACGCGGCCACCCGCGAGTACCGCAACGGCGACGACCTGCGCAAGGTGCACTGGCGGTCCACCGCCCGGGTGGGCAAGTTGATGGTCAGGCGGGAGGAGCGGCCCTGGCAGAGTCGGGCGACGCTGCTGCTCGACACCAGAGCGAGCGCGCATCGCGGCGACGGGCCGGGGTCGAGCTTCGAGTGGGCGGTCAGCGCCGTGGCCAGTCTCGGCGTGCACGCCGCCCACCGCGGGTTCTCGGTGCACCTGGCCACCGACGACGGTCCGGCGGCCGGTGGCGCGGACGTCGCCGAGGAGGGGGTCCTGCTCGACCACCTCGCCGAGGTCGGCCTCTCCCGCAACCGCGGGCTCGAGGCCGTGGCCGCGCCGCTGCGCGGCTCGGAGGGACTCGGCACGCTGATCGCGGTGCTCGGCCTGCTGGACCCGGAACAGGCCGCACTGCTGGCCTCCACCCGGCCGCCGACGGAGGTGTCTGTCGCCGTGCTGGTCGACGCGAACAGCTGGCTGGGGCTCTCGCCGCGGGCACTGGCGGAGTCCGAGGCGGCGTACGACGCGGCGGCCGAGATCCTGCTGCGCGCCGGCTGGCGGGTGGTGCGCGCACGGCATGGCGACTCGCTGGCCGGGCTGTGGCCCGCGGCCGGCCAGCGGCCCGGCGGGTCGGTGGTCGCCCCGCCAGCGACGGCGGAGGTCGGGACATGAGGACGAGCACCCGGATGACGCTGGCGGCCGGCTGGGCGGTCGCGCTCGGCGCGGTGCCGCTCGGCGCGGTCTTCAGCGAGTGGCGCTGGATCTGGTACGCGTGGGCCGCGGTCGGTGCGGTCGTCGGCGCCCACCTGCTCGCTCGCTCGGCCAGGCTGCCGGCCCCGCTGGTGCCGCTGGCCGGCGGGCTCGGCCTGCTGGTCTACCTGACCGTGGTGTTCGCCGCGGACGCCGCGCCGCTCGGCCTGGTGCCGACGCGCGGCAGCCTGGCGGTGCTCCGGGACGCGCTGGCCTCCGGGTTGGCCGACGTGAACGACATGGCGGCGCCGGTACCGGCGACGCCGGGCCTGGTGCTGCTCACCGCCGCCTCGGTCGGCGGGCTGGCGATCGTCGTCGACATCGTCGCCGTCTCGCTGCGCCGCCCAGCGGCCTCCGGGCTGGCACTGCTCGCCCTCTACGCGGTGCCGACCGCGGTCCGGGACGACGGCGTGCCGTGGGTGCTGTTCGCCATCGGCGCCTGCGGCTACCTGGTGCTGCTGCTGGTCGAAGGGCGGGACCGGCTGCTGCAGTGGGGCCGTCCGGTCGGCGCCGGGCAGAGCAGGGACGAGGCCGCGCTGCCGCTCACCGGCCAGCGGATCGGCGCGGCGGCCATCGCCCTGGCGGTGATCGTGCCGCTGTTCGTGCCGGGCCTGACCGGCAACACGCTGTCCCGGCTCGGCCGCACCGGCAGCGGCGACTCGGGGAACGGGTCCGGCGGGGCGCTGAACGAGTTCGCCGCGCTGCGCGGCCAGCTGCAGCGCCGCGAGCCGGTGGAGCTGATGCGCGTCAGCACCGACCTCGACCACCCGTTCTACCTGCGCACCAAGGTGCTCGACCGCTACCAGTCCAGCGGGTTCTCCGGCAGCCGGGAGCGCGGGGACGAGTCGGTGCCCGGCGGGCTGTCGCTGCCCGCGGGGCAGCCGCGGGCAAGCGAGGAGCGGTCGTACTCGACGACCATCTCGCTCACCGGGAACTACTCCGACGATCACCTGCCGCTCTACTACATCCCGTTGTCGGTGCAGGACGTGCAGGGTGCCTGGACCTACGACGCGGACAACGCGGTGGTGTTCAGCCGGGCCCGGCACGGAAACTTCCGGTACCACGTGAACGGGATCGTGCTCGAGCCGTCGGAGGCGTCGCTTGCGGCGGCCGGGGCGGTGACCGACGCCGACCGCAGGGCGCTGCCGGACGCGGTGTTCCGGCGGCCGGCGCTTCCGGGCGTGCTCACCTCGACGGTCCGGGAACTCGTCGGCGACAAGCCGACGCCGTACCTGAAGGCGAAGGCGATCAACGACTACTTCACCGATGGCACCCGCGGCTTCACGTACGCGCTCAGCACGGTGCAGGGCAACAGCGGGAGTGCGCTGGTCGACTTCCTGACGAAGAAGCAGGGCTACTGCGAGCAGTACGCCGCCGCGATGGCGATCATGCTCCGGGTCGCCGACATCCCGTCCCGGGTCGTCCTCGGCTACACCGGGGGCAAGCGGCAGGACGACGGCACTTACTCGGTGACCACCAGCGACGCGCACGCGTGGGTTGAGGCGTACTTCCACGACCTGGGCTGGGTGCCGTTCGACCCGACGCCGCTGCAGGACGGGCGGACGGCGGGACTGCCGTACGCCCCCCGGCCCGCCGCGACACCGACCGCGGGCGCGAGCGCCACCAGCACGACCACCGGCAGCCCGGGGCCGACCGTCAACAAGCTCGACCCGAACGACGTGCAGGCCGGCCGCAACTCCGGCAACTCCTCGGACACCGCCCTCATCACGCCGCAGCGGGCCCTGATCGGGACCGGAGTGCTCGCGGTCCTGCTCGCGCTGCTCGCCCCGGCCGCGCTGCGCTGGGCGGCCCGGCGACGGCGGCTGCGGGCGGCGGCGGGCCGCGACGCGGCCGCGGCCGCGCGGGCCGCCTGGGACGAGGTGGTGGGCACCGCCGCGGACTACGGGGTACGACTGCCGCGGACGGAGACCCCGCGGGGCCTCGCCCGCCGGCTGGGGCGCGAACTGTCCCTCGGCTCCAGCGCGACGGCTGGGCTGCGACTGGTGGCCCTCGCCGAAGAGCGGGCCCGGTACGCCGCGCGGCCCGGCGTGGACGGCGACCTCGTGACCGCGGTCCGTGCGGTGCGGCGGGGGCTGCGGGAGCAGGCCGACCACGGGCGACGCTGGCGCGCGGTGCTGCTGCCACCGTCGACGGTGCAGGCTGCGCGGTCAGGCTC
>DASPYH010000226.1:0-5587 GCA_035636875.1 Mycobacteriales bacterium
GGCGTGCGGTTGACCTCGTCCGCGAGCAGCAGCCCGCAGAACAGCGGGCCGGCGCGGAAGACGAACTCCGCCGTGCGCTGGTCGTACACGAACGACCCGGTCACGTCCGAAGGCAGCAGGTCCGGGGTGAACTGCAGCCGCCGGAAGTCCAGCCCGAGGGTCTGCGCGAGCGAGCGGGCGGCCAGCGTCTTGCCCAGCCCGGGGAAGTCCTCCAGCAGCACGTGCCCGCCGGCGAGGACGCCGGCCAGCATCAGCGACAGCGGCCGCCTCTTGCCGACCACCACCCGGTCGACCGCGTCGAGCACCGCGTCGCAGGCCGCCCATACCTCAGGCAGCGGCATCGGCTCGAACGCAGCCCCGGCCGCGCTCATATCCGCTCCAGCCCGTCCACCAGCCGGGCCAGCTCGGGCCTCGTCGGGCACCGGCTCGGCGGCGGCCCGGTCATCAGCTGCCACAGCGGCTCTCCGACGATCCGGCGGACCTGCTCCGGGTGCGCGGTCACGTCGAGCCCGTGCCGCGAGCGCAGCCGGTCGACCGCGAGCCCGACCAGCAACGGGCGCACCCGCCGCTGGAAGCGGTCCCGGTCGACGCTGGCCCAGGACAGCCCGTGCTCCAGCGAGGACAGCTCGGCGAACCCGTCGCCCTGGTCCTGGTCCGGCGCAGCCGGCAGCACCAGGACCTGCGGCGGTGGCTCGGTCGCGCGGACCAGCCGCCAGACCGCGGCGACCGCGAGCCCGGCGGCGACGCACAGGTCGGGACGCGCCTGGTACGACGCGAGCAGGAAGAGCAGCCAGACCACGGCGCCGGCCGCCACCCCGCCGAGCACCACCGCGGCGACCTCGCGGCGCGCCTTCCGGCTCACCGGCTCGCTCCGGGGGCGCGGGCCGAGCGCAGCGCGGTCGCGACCGCGAGGTCGGCGCGGACCTCCTCCAGGGCGACCCGGGCCTCCGTACGCGCGGCTTCGCCCAACCGGTGCCGCGAGTAGCGCGCCTCCCGGTAGAGCTCGGCGAGGCGCAGCAGCGGACCCGGCGCGACGTCCTGCGTGTCGATCAGCCGGCCGGCGAGCTCCGACGGCGTCTCCGGCAGCGCCCGCTCGGCACCGGCGTCCGCCGCGGCTCGCTCGAGCTGCACCCAGCACGCGACGACGCCGTCGGCCGGCTCCCCGTCCTCGAGCTCCCGGAGGCCGGCCTCGACCGCGGCGGTGAGCACCGCCGGATCGTCGATCGGAGCCGGCGGTTCCGGCGCAGCCACCGCCGCTGCCGAGCGGCGCGACCGGGCCGGTCCTATCCGAGTCCGGACCCGCACGCCGATGATCCAGGCCGAGGCGGCGATCCCGGCGACGACCGCGAGCAGAATCGCGATCACCAGGATGACCGTCAGGGTCGGCGGCCCCTCCTGCGGCGTCGACGGGCCGGCCTCGCGGCTGTCCCGCTGCTTGTACGCCCCGGACGTGTGCGGCGGGTACGGCGCCGACGGCGCGGCCGTCGTCAGCGGGGTCAGTGTCTCGGTGCGGCCGCTGCGCGCGGCGAGCGCGACGAGGCCGAGCGCGGCCAGCACGACCGCCGCCGCGGCGACGGCCCTGGCGCGCCGCCCCGATCCGTCCACCCACTCAGCCTGGCACGGCAGCATCACGCCCCGGTCTCGGCCAGCTCCCCAGGTGTTCCCCGTGCACCCGCTCCGCATGGCACGGCAGCATCACACCCTGCTCTCGGCCAGCTCCCCGGCGCGGGCGAGAACCGCGTCGAGCATCGGCTCGGTGAGCCGGCCAGTAAAGGTGTTCTGCTGCGAGACGTGGTAGCAGCCCAGGACCGCGATGCGGCCACCACGCGCTTCGGCACCGTGCGCGAACGCCGGCCGCGGCGAGGGGACCGCACCGAGCCCGGCGGCTGCCAGCGCCGGCCAGAGCGACTGCCATCCGAAGGCACCAAGGACGACGACGACCCGCAGCGTCGGCGCGAGCAGCGCAAGCTCGCGGGCGAGCCAGGGCCGGCAGGCGTCCCGCTCGGCCGGGATGGGCTTGTTCCCCGGCGGAGCGCAACGGACCGCGGCGAAGATCCTGGTGTCGATCAGGGCGAGCCCGTCGCCGGCGTGCACGGAGGTCGGCTGGTTCGCCAGGCCGGCGCGGTGCAGCGCGGCGAACAGCCAGTCGCCGCTGCGGTCGCCGGTGAAGACCCGGCCGGTCCGGTTCCCGCCGTGCGCGGCCGGGGCGAGACCGAGCACGGCGATCCGCGCATCCGCCGGACCGAAGCCGGGTACTGGGCGCCCCCAGTACGGCTGGTCGGCGTACGCGGCCCGGCGGCCGCGCGCCACCTCCTCCCGCCACGCCACCAGCCGCGGGCAGGCACGGCAGACGGAGACCCGAGCGTCCAGCCCGCCGGTGCCGCCCAATGCGGCCGCGGAGGCCGCCAGCTCGACCACCTCCGCCGCGTTCCCCGCCGCCGGCGTACCCGGGCCCGCCGGGTCACCCGGCCACCCGCTGCCCGGGGGCACCGACGCCTGTCCGGCGGGGCGTGCGGCGAGCTCCACATCGGACATCCTGCCGCCGGACTCAACCCGGGGTGTTATCAACTGTCCCGTCGGGTACTCGCCGGGAGGACGCGACGAGGAGGGGACGAGCTGTGGCTGGAGCGGCCGGGAAGATCGGCTGGCGCATTCTGGCGCTGGGGTTCGCGGTGCCCGTGGGTATCGCGGTGCGTAAGGGGATCGAGGCCGGCTGGCGCGCGGCGAAGCACGACGACCCGCCGAAGAACCCGGCGGCGCCGGGGACCCGATGGTCCGAGGCGCTGATGTGGGCGGCGGTGTCCGGCATCGCGGTGGCGGCGGCCCGGATGGTGGCGGCCCGCGGTGCGGCGGCGACCTGGAAGTCGCTGACCGGAAAGCTACCCCCCGGGGTGGAGGACGTCGGGACGACCTGACCGGAGGTCGGCCTCGACCCGGGAAGTCGGCACCCGGACCTCGTCGCGGGTGACCACCAGCCAGGCGACGTCGGCGTCGGCCCTAACGCCGGTGTGCGCGCGGCCGCCGCCGGCGGTCCGAGCGACGCTCGGCACCCGGGCGTCCAGCCCTCATCGTCGAACAGCCGGGTGAGGCGCGGGTGCCCGCGGGAATGCACTCAGGCCTGCGTTCCCGGCGGGCCGGTCACGATCGACCAGGCGATGCCGTCGAGGATGTCGTGCTCGCTGACCACGACGTCGGCGGTGCCGATCTCGTCGACCAGCACCCGCAGGATCAGCGCGCCGGCACCGATGACATCGACCCGGCCGGGGTGCATCACCGGGATCGCCGCGCGCTGCTCGTGGGTGCTCCGCAGCAGCCGCTCGGCGACGGCCCGGATGTCGGCGGCCGGGATGCGGCTGTGGTGGATGCGGTCCGGGTCGTAGCTCGGGAGCTGCAGGGCGATCCCGGCGATGGTCGTGACGGAGCCGGCGAGGCCGACGACCGTGCCGGCCTGCTCGAGCGGCACGTCCGCTCGGGCCCGCTGCAGCGCGTCCCGCACGTCCCGCTCGGCGGCCGCCACCTGCCCGGGGGTCGGCGGGTCGTCGCGGAGGTGCCGCTCGGTGAGTCGAACGCACCCCACGTCCATGCTGTGCGCCGCGGTGACCGAGTCGACGCCGAGCACAAGCTCGGTCGAGCCGCCGCCGATGTCCACCACCAGGTAAGGCGGGACCGCCCCGTCAACCTCACTGAGCCCGCGG
Organism: Mycobacteriales bacterium; assembly: GCA_035636875.1. Classification (GTDB taxonomy): domain Bacteria; phylum Actinomycetota; class Actinomycetes; order Mycobacteriales; family CADCTP01; genus CADCTP01. The sequence goes on from DASPYH010000226.1 coordinate 3,696, forward strand.
ACCGCGCCGGTGAACGACAGCTGGGCCTCCTCCCGCCCGGAGATCACCTCGGGCTCCGCGCCCAGCGTGCGGAGCACCATCGCGCGGAAGTCCTCACGGTTCGCGGCGTCCCGGGTCGCGCTGGTGGCCACCATCCGCACCCGCTGCACGCCGAGCTCCCGACACCGCTGCGCGTAGTCCACCAGCGCGACGCGGGTCCGCTCCACCGCCTCGGGGGCGAGCCGGCCGGTGCGGTCGACACCCTGGCCGAGCCGGACGATCTCCATCCGGCGCAGCACGTCCGTCAGCGTGCCCGTCGCCGAGTCGTGGTCAGCGACCAGCAGCCGGATCGAGTTGGTGCCGCAGTCGATGGCGGCCACCCGCTCGGCCGGTCCTACCCCGGCGGACGCGGGCTGCGAGGCGGCGGCAACGCCCGTCATGCCGGCTCCCTGGCCGGTACGCACGGTCCGTCCGCCCACCACGGCGGCAGGGCCTCGCGCACCTCGTCGCCGAGCGGGTTGACCCCGGGCCCGGCCGCCAGGGAGTGCGCGAGCAACGCGTGCAGGCACTTGACCCTGGTCGGCATGCCGCCGGCACTGGTGCCGGCGATCTCCGGCACGTGACCCAGCTCCTCCCGCCGACGCAGGTAGGCCTCGTGCGCGGCGCGGTAACGCCCGGCAAGGTCCGGGTCGCCGCGCAACCGCTCGGCCATCTCCCGCATCAGCCCGGACGCCTCCAGCCGGCCCACGGCTGCGCTGGCCCGGGGGCAGGTCAGGTAGTCGAGGGTGGGGAACGGCGTGCCGTCGGGCAGGCGCGGCGAGGTCTCGACCACGTCCGGGTTGCCGCACGGGCAGCGGTGGGCCACCGCCCGCATCGCCCGCGGGGCCCTTCCGAGCTGCGCCGCGACCACCGCCCGGTCGGCCGGGGCCACCGCGGCAGCCTCGCCCGCGCCGCCGGATGCCACCCGGACCACTGGGCTTGTCTGCTCGCCATCGAGGGCTGTCTCACGGTCCGGCCGGGTGGCGCGGCCACCGTTGGGCCGGCTCATGGGGGCGGCGCGCCGTCCGCGGCGCGCACGGTGCCCCAGAGCCGCCCGTACCAGGAGCCGGCCGGGCTCACCTGCGGCAGCTCGGGCTTGCGGTCGTCGGCCGCCGACGGCGCCGCCGGCACGACGACGTAGACGGACTCGCCGGGGAGCACGTACTGCAGGCGCTTGCGCGCCTGAGCCCGCGCGTATGCCGGGTCGGACAGCTGGCGCCGGTGCTCCTCCAGCGCCGCCACCCGCTCCTGAGCCTCCCGCTGCTGCTGCTGCAGCCGCCCGATCTCGCTGCGCTGGGCCAGGAACTCCTTCGCCGGATAGGCCAGGCTGAGCACGAGCGCGCACACCACCAGGCCCAGCACCGCGGCCCGAGCCGTGAGCCCGCCCGGGGTGCGCCTCGACGCCGCCCGCCCGGCGCCCTCCCGGGTCGAGGCAACGTCCTCCCGGCGGCGCTGCCGCCGGCTGGAGTCGCGCCGGGCCGAGTCGGGCCGGGCCTGCGCCGGCCGACTGCCACCGCCGGCACCTGGCCCGGTGCGCCCGGGACCGGCCGGACGGCCCGAGCCCGACCGGCGGCGACGGCGGGGAACAGTCACGAGACGGCGCCTCGGAGCTGGAAGCGGGGGAAGGCGGCAGCACCAGCGAAGCGGGCCGCCTCGTCCAGCTCCTCCTCGAGGCGCAGGAGCTGGTTGTATTTCGCCACCCGCTCCGACCGGGCCGGTGCGCCGGCCTTGATCTGACCGCAGTCGGTCGCCACGGCCAGGTCGGAGATCGTGGTGTCCTCGGTCTCGCCGGAGCGGTGGCTCATCACGCACCGGTAGCCCGACCGGTGCGCGAGCGAGACAGCGTCCAGCGTCTCGGTCAACGAGCCGATCTG
>DASPYH010000227.1:0-2086 GCA_035636875.1 Mycobacteriales bacterium
GGCCGGCTGGCGTGCCCTGGCCTGGCGGCCCGGGGCTGGCGGGTGCGCGGGCTGGACCGCCGCCCGCTCGACGGCGTGGACGGCCTGTCCGGGCCGGACCCGGCCGCGGTCGCCGACATCCGGGACGACGCGGCGTTGGACCATGCGCTGTCCGGCGTGGACGCCGTCGTGCACCTGGCCGGCATCTCGACCGAGGCGCCGTTCGCGGCCATCCTCGAGGCCAACATCGACGGCACCTACCGCGTCTTCGACGCCGCCCGCCGCGCCGGCGCGCGCCGGATCGTCTTCGCCAGCAGCAACCACGCCCTCGGCTTCACCCCACGCACGTCGCTCGCCGGGGTGGACCTCCCGCCGCGGCCGGACACCTACTACGGACTGAGCAAGGTCTTCGGCGAGGCGCTCGGCCGGCTCTACACGGACCGGTACGGCATGGAGGTGGTCTGCCTGCGGATCGGGTCGTGGATCGACCGGCCCGTCACCCCGCGGCACCTGTCGACGTGGCTGAGCCCGGCCGACGGCGTCCGCCTGCTGCACGCCGCGCTCACCGCACCCGACGTCGGCTTCGCCGTCGCCTACGGGATCTCCGCCAACACCCGCGCGTGGTGGGACCTGGCGCCGGCCCGCGCGCTCGGTTACCTGTCCGTCGACGACGCCGAGGACTACGCCGCCGAGGTGCTCGCCGAGCACGGCGAGCCCGACCCGGGCGACCCGGAGACGGCCCTGCTGGGCGGCGACTTCGCCGGACCGGACTACGACGCCCCGGCGAGCGCGACGGCCGGAGGGGGGAGCGGGCACGCGGTCCCGCCCGCCCTGCCGCCGGAAGGCGCACAGCCGACGGATCGGCCACGGCCGGCCGGGCCGGCGCAGCCGACCGAGCGGCCGCGGTGAGGGGGGACCTCCGGACCGCGGCGGAGGACTGGCTCGCTGAGGACCCGGATCCCGCCACCCGGGACGAGTTGCGCCGGTTGCTCGGCACCGAAGACGAGGACGCGGTAGCCGAACGCTTCGCCAGCCGGCTGACGTTCGGCACCGCGGGACTGCGCGGCCCACTTCGCGCCGGTCCGAACGGGATGAACCGCGCGGTGGTCCGGCGCACCGCGGCCGGCCTCGCCGCCTACCTGCGCGCCGCGGACGTACCGGGCCCGGTGGTGATCGGCTACGACGCCCGGCACGGCAGCGAGGACTTCGCCCGCGACTCGGCCGCCGTGCTCGCCGGTGCCGGCTTCGAGGCACGGCTGCTCCCGCGGCCGCTGCCGACCCCGGTGCTGGCGCACGCGGTGCGCCTGCTCGCGGCGGCCGCCGGCGTGATGGTGACCGCCAGCCACAACCCGCCGGAGGACAACGGATACAAGGTGTACGACCACAGCGGCGCCCAGGTCGTGCCGCCGGTCGACTCGGCCATCGAGGCGGCGATCGCGGCGGTCGGTCGACTCGCGATGGTGCCGCTGTCGGACGCGTACGCCGTGCTCGGGGACGAGGTGCTCGAGTCCTACCTGGACGCGGTGGCCGCCGTTCCGCGGACGCGACACCGTGCGGTGCGGACGGTCCACACCGCGCTGCACGGCGTCGGCGCGGACGTGCTGCGGGCCGCCTTCGCGCGTGCCGGCTTCCCGGAGCCGGTCGAGGTCGACGAGCAGGCGGCACCCGACCCCGACTTCCCCACCGTGGCCTTCCCCAACCCGGAGGAGCCCGGCGCGCTCGACCTCGCGCTCGCGCTCGCGTCCAAGGTGGACGCCGACCTGCTGCTGGCGAACGACCCGGACGCGGACCGCTGCGCTGTGGCGGTCCGGACGGAGGGCGGCTGGCGGGTGCTGACCGGCGACGAGCTCGGCGTGCTGCTCGCCGACCACCTGCTGCGGGCCGGCACGGGGGGGATGTACGCCACCACGATCGTGTCGTCCTCGCTGCTGGGCGCGCTCTGCACGGCGCGCGGAGTGGCGTCCGCGGAGACGCTCACCGGGTTCAAGTGGATCGTGCGGGCCGCGCCCGACCTCGCGTACGGCTACGAGGAGGCGCTCGGTTACTGCGTGATGCCGGCCGCGGTGCTGGACAAGTGCGGGATCTCGGCCGCCGCGCTCGCTGCCGA
>DASPYH010000228.1:0-2461 GCA_035636875.1 Mycobacteriales bacterium
CGATCGGAAAGCTCAGGTGCACCACGCCGGAGTCGTACGAGTAGCTGGCCTGGTAGCCGGCATCGGTGAACACGCGCACCATCCGCGAGTTCTCGGCAAGCACCTCCGCGACGAACCGCTCGATGCCACGCTCCCGGGCCGCGGCAGCGAGGTGCTCGAGCAGCAGCGAGCCGATGCCGCGGCCCTGCTGCGCGTCGTCGATGACGAAGGCGACCTCGGCGTCGGCGGTGCCGTCGATCCGGTCATAGCGGCCCACCCCGATCACGTCGTCGCCCAGCTGCGCGACCAGCGCCACCCGGTCCCGGTGGTCGACGTGCGTGAAGCGGTGCAGGTCCCGGTCGGACAGGCGCGGGTGCGGCGCGAAGTAGCGCAGGTATACCGTCCGCTCGGACAGCCTGGAGTGCAGCCCGACCAGCCGGTCGGCGTCCTGCGGGCCGATCGGCCGCACGTGCACGACGCCGCCGTCGGCGACCACCACATCGGCTTCCCACGCCGCCGGGTATCCCTCGTCTGCCACCGCCGGCTCCTGCTCAGTCGCGCGGGTCGTCGGGATCGAGCCCGTGCAGCGGGTAGACCGCCCGTCGGGTGGCCAGGACGGCCCGGGCGAGCGGGGTGTCCTCGCCTGGCTCCCAGGCCGGCCAGGCGCTGCCCCGCGGTGCCGGGTCGAGGTCGCTCATGGTCGTCGGGGGTGGGGTGCGCAGGCCGCGGGAGCGGACCTCCCGCACCCATGCGTCCGGGATCGGCGTCCCCGGGGTCACCCGGCTGCCCGCGGCCTCGGCGAGCAGGTGCGTCCACGCTCGCGGCACGCACCGGACCAAGCCGTAGCCGCCGCCGCCCAGGGCCACCCACCGCCCGTCGCACAGCTCGTGCGCCAGCTCGTGCAGCGTCATGTACGAGCTGCGCTGGCCGTCGACGGTGAGCGCCAGCTCCGCCAGCGGGTCCTCGAAGTGCGTGTCGCACCCGCACTGGGTCACCAGGACGTCCGGCCGGAAGGCGCGCAGGACACCGGGCACCACCGCGTGGAAGGCCTGGTGCCAGCCCACGTCGCCGGTGCCCGGCGGCAGCGCGACGTTGACGCTCGTGCCGGCCGCGTCGCCGCGGCCGACCTCGTCCGGGAAGCCCGTGCCCGGAAACAGCGTCAGCGGGCTCTGGTGCAGGCTCACGGTCAGCACCCGCGGGTCCTCGTAGAAGGCCGCCTGCACGCCGTCGCCGTGGTGCACGTCCACGTCCACGTACGCGACCCGCTCGGCACCGAGCTGGAGCAGCTGCGCGATGGCGATGGCGGGGTCGTTGAAGACGCAGAAGCCGGAGGCGCGGGCTCGCATCGCGTGGTGCAGGCCACCGGCGATGTTCACCGCGTGCTGCGCCCCGCCCGACCAGACCCGCTCGGCGGCGAGCACGCTGCCGCCGGCGATCAGCGCCGACGCCTCGAACATCCGCGGGAAGACCGGGTTGTCCGGGGAGTCGAAGCCGTGCCCGATACCCCGGGGGTCGTGCGGCGCCCGGCGCACCACCTCGAGGTAGTCCGGGTCGTGCACGAGCGTGAGCAGGTCGTCTCCGGCTGGCCGCGGAGTCACCAGCTCGACCGGCGGGGCGTCCAGGACACCGAGCATGCGGGCGAGCGAGATGGTCAGCGCGAGCCGGACCGGGTGCAGCGGATGATCTTCGCCGAGGTCGTAGTCGAGGTAGCCGTCGTCCCAGACCACGGTCACCGCGTCGCTCACGCCGTGACGCTACCGCCCGGGCCGGCTGAGCTGCCGGAGCGTGGGAGGGGATGCGTACATCGCCCCGGTTCACCCCGTACGCTTGACTCCCGATGTCCCCGGACGCCGGAGCGCGGCGATCTTCGGCACCAGCGCGACGCGCCTGCAGCGCGACCCGACGACAGGAGGACCGCCGGCGATGACGCCCCCACGGATCCTGGCGGGGTTCGCCCTGCTGCTCGCCGCGGGCACGGCCGCCTGCGCGCAGGTGGTGCCCGGCAACGGGTCCCTCGCCGCCGACGAGCGGACCGGCAGCTCGCCGACCGGGTCGACCTCACCGTCCTCGACCGACGAGTCCACCGGCTCCCCGGCGTCGGGGTCCTCGGCGTCCGCGGACAGCACCAACCCCGTCTGCGAGTCGCTGGACCGGGACGCACTGCAGCAGGCCTTCGGCGCCCCGGTGACGCTGAGCCGGTCGCAGAGCAGCGGCTGCCAGATCCGCGCCGAGGACGGACGCTCGATGATTGTGGCCGTCTTCGACTACCTGACGCTGGCGGAGTACAAGAAGCCCGACACGACGGACCTGAGTGTCGGCGGCCACCCCGCGCTGCGTACCACGACCACGATCATCTACGTGGGCCGGTCGCTGGACCCGACCGGCGAGGGCCTGCTCGCGGCCTACTTCAGCGGGCTGCGCGACGGCGGCGAGGCGATCGCGGTGAAGGTGCTCGAGCAGCTGGTCAAGAAGTACCCGAAGT
>DASPYH010000229.1:0-2189 GCA_035636875.1 Mycobacteriales bacterium
CCGCCGAGCCGGCCACCGCGGCGGCGGAGAGCACGGCCTGGACGATGGCGGTCACGTCGACCGTGCCGCCCTTGGGCATCAGGACCATCGACAGCGCCGCGGACACCGTGATCACGGCGCTGCGGATGCCGAGCGCGGGGATGCCCGCCGCGACGAGCACGAAGCCCCACAGCAGGTACCACGGGTGCACCACCGGACCGAGCGCGACCACCGCGATGAAGCCGAGCCCCAGCGAGCCGACCAGGCCGTAGCGCTCGATCCGGGCGAGCAGCAGCAGGCAGATCACGAGCGCCACCAAGCCGCCCGCGCCGCGGAAGACCTTGATCGCCTCGGTGGTCTGGTCGCCGAGGCCGACCGCCTGGGTGAGCAGGCCGGCGCCCTCGCCGAGCAGGGTGGTGCCGGACAGCCAGTTGCGCACGGTGCCCGGGGTGTTCAGCGCGTTGACCCAGCCGTAGCCGAGACCGGTGAGCGAGGACACCGACACCACGACGGCTCCGGACACCGTGGCGACGGCAGCGGCCGCGCGCGCCAGCCGGAGCCGGCCGCCCAACTGCTGCGCCCACACCGGCACGATGAAGACCAGCGCCAGCGCGGCCGGCGCCTTGACCAGCAGCGCGAGCGCGCACACCGCGACGCCGAGGGCCGGCCGGCGGTCGAGCACGAACACCAGACCGGCCACCAGCAGCCCGACGAGCAAGGAATCGTTGTGCGCCCCGCTGACGAAGTGGAACAGGACCAGTGGGTTGAGCACGCCAAGCCACAGGGCGCGGTCCCCGGCCACGCCGCAGTGCTCGGCCAGCCGGGGGACGTACCGCACCAGCAGCAGCACACCGGCCAGCGCGAGCAGCCTCATCCCGAGCACCGTCGGCACCGTCTCGTCCGAGCCGAGGTCGACGATCCAGCGGGCGAGCTGCAGGAACGCCGGCCCGTACGGCGCCGGCGTGTGCGACCACATCGCCGGCACGTCGACCAGGAACGGGTTCTGCGGGATCGCACCGGGGCCCCAGAAGTACGGGCTGGCGCCGACGTGGACCATCCAGCCCTGCGCCGCGTAGCTGTAGACGTCCCGGCTGAACATCGGCGGCGCGATGGACAGCGGAGCGGCCCACACCGCGAGCGTGATGAGCAGCGAGCGCCGGTTTGGGCCGTCCGGGGTGCCCACCCTCCGGCCGAGGAACAGCCACGCGACGACCAGCAGGGCGAGCCCGGCGTAGCCGACCGCGAGCGCGAGGGCCTCGCTGCTACGCAGCCACCCGACCAGCGGGACGCCGGCGAACGGGTCCCGGTTGGGCAGGGCACCGGCCGCTACGCCGCCCACCGCGAGCGCGGTCGCGCCGGCCATGCCGAGGGTCCGATAGCGGTCGAGGAGTCGCAGTTCCCCGACCGCCCGGTAGCGCGACAACCGGGGCGAGAGCGTGGACGGCACGGCGAGCAAGGTTACCTTCCCTGGTCAATCGAGTCGTACCCAAAACGGACGTGTCGGCAGCAGTCGACCCCGTCGTCACAGCCAGGCGCGAGACTTGTACTGCCGGTCGCGACCGGTGATCCGCTCGGCGGCCAGCCGGCCGGACAGCAGGACCATCGGCACCCCGACCCCGGGTTGCGTGCCCGACCCGGTGAACACGACGTTCTCGAACCGGCGCGGCAGGGTCGACGGCCGGAACGGGCCGGTCTGCCCGACGGTGTGGGCGGCGGCGAACGGCGCGCCCATCGCCAGCCCCGACGCCGCCCAGTCGGCGGGGGTGACGAGCCGCTCGAGTTCGATCCCGGCTCCGAATCCCACGTACCCTCGCGCCTCCAGCGTGGCGACCAGTTCGTCACGGTAGCGCGGGCCGGTGGCGGCCCAGTCGATGCCGGCGCCCAGGTTGGGCGTCGGCGCGAGGACGTAGTAAGTGTGCCGGCCGCTCGGTGCCAGCGTCGGATCGGACCGGGTGGGGTTGGTGACCAGCAGCGAGGGATCCGACATGAGCTGCCCGAGCCGGATCAGCTCGTCGAAGGTGCGCCGCCAGGACCGCCCGAAGTGGATGTTGTGGTGGGCGGCCCTGGTGTAGCCGGCGGTCGAGCCGACGTGCAGGACCACGCAGGACGGGGAGTAGCGCAGCCGGGCCAGCCTCCGCGGGGCGCAGTCGGGCGGAAGGAGATCCTGGTACGCGGTGGGCAGGTCCGGGTTCAGCACCACGACATCGGCC
>DASPYH010000230.1:0-6275 GCA_035636875.1 Mycobacteriales bacterium
CCTCGCCGAGGGGCCGTGCTGCGCGCACGAGGTCGATGCGCGCGGCCGGCGCTCACTGTCGAGCATCCGCGCCGTCCGGCCCGGGTGCGGCACGCACCGCTCGGGGGAGATCGGCGGGATCGTGGGGTTAGGGTCCGGGAGTGGCCGAGCTGCACGATCTGACCGCACTCGAGCAGGCCGCCGCGGTGCGGCGGCGGGAGGTGAGCCCGGTCGAGCTGGTCGAGCACCACCTGGCCCGGGTGGAGCGGCTCGACCCCGGCCTCGGCGCGTTCGTCACGGTCACCGACCAGGCGGCGCGCGAGCAGGCCAAGGAGGCGGAGCGCCGGGTCGCCTCGCAGGACCCGGCGCTGCTGCCGCCGCTGCTCGGCGTGCCGACCGCGATCAAGGACCTCAACCTCACCGCGGGTGTACGCACGATGCTCGGCTCCCGGCTCTACGCCGACTTCGTGCCGCCGGTGGACGCCCACGTCGTCGAGCTGCTGCGGGCGGCCGGCACGATCAGCCTCGGCAAGACCAACACGCCCGAGTTCGGCCTGCCCTGCTACACCGAGAGCGCGGTCGCCCCGCCGGCGCGCACGCCGTGGGACCGCAGCCGCTCGGCCGGCGGCTCCAGCGGTGGTGCCGCTGCGGCCGTGGCGGCCGGCATGGTGCCGTTCGCGCAGGGCAGCGACGGCGGCGGCTCGATCCGCGTGCCGGCCAGCGCGTGCGGGCTGGTCGGGATCAAGGTCTCCCGCGGCCGGATCAGCAACGGCCCGATCGGCGGTGACGTGACCGGCCTGGCGTGGAACGGTCCGCTCACCCGTTCGGTCCGCGACGCCGCCGCGATGCTCGACGCGATGGCGGTGCCGATGCCCGGCGACCCGCACTGGGCCCCACCGCTGCCGGACGGGGCGACCTTCCTCTCGTACGCCGGGCGCGACCCCGGGAGGCTCCGCATCGGCCGCTGGGCCGCCCCGGTGATCGCCGAGACCGAGGTGCACCCGGACTGCCTCGCCGCGTACGAGGAGGCGACGCGCGCGCTGGTCGAGCTGGGCCACGAGGTCGAGGACGTGCCGGCGCCCTTCTCCCGGGACGTCGTGCCGCTCTTCGAGACCGTGTGGGCCGTCGGCGCGCACGGCGCGCCGGTCGACCCGGCCAGGGAGGGCGAGCTGCTGCCACTGACCCGGTGGTTGCGCGAGCGCGGCAGCGCGGTGAGTGGCCCGGAGTTCGTCGGCGCCGTCGCCCGGCTGCAGATGCTCAGCCGGGAGTGGATCGTGCGAGCCGCCGGATACGACGCCGTGCTGAGCCCGACGCTGGCCAGCCCGCCGGTGCCGGTCGGCTTCTTCACCAGCGGCACCGATCCGGCCGAGGACTTCGCCCGGCAGGAGCGGTTCACGCCGTTCACGGCGGTCTACAACGTGACCGGCCAGCCGGCGGTGAGCCTGCCGCTGCACTGGTCGCCGGAAGGGCTGCCGATAGGGGTCATGCTGGCCGGACGGCCGGCGGGCGAGGCACCGCTGATCGCGCTGTCCGCCCAGTTGGAGGATGCGCGGCCGTGGGTGGACCGCCGCCCGCCGGGCTGGAACTGATCTCGGCCCGGACAGCGGGCCGGGGACCAGGAACCGCGGCGGGTTCGCTACCGTGTCGCCGTGACCGTGTGGGAGACCGTGCTGGTGTTCGCGGTGTTGCCGCTCGCCGCGCTCGGCCTGCTGGCGCTGCTGGTGTTCGGCCCCGGGGCGGCGCGCAGCCCGCGCTACCGGGTCGGCAGGTCGTGGGACTATGAGCCGGTCTGGTACGTGGCGCGTCCGGACGTCGCGGCTCCCGCGGGCAGCGCCGAGGGCCGGGCCGCGATCGCCGGGGCCGCGACCGGCCGGGCGCTGCCGCACTCCGAGCCCGACCGCTCGGCGTCCGGACGCCGGCTGACCGGCGGCCCGGTCACCGACCAGCCACCGGCGTCGGTCCTCGACGCCCCGACCGGCACGGCGAGGGGTGGGGCCAGTGGCGAGTGGTGAGGCCCGCAGCGGGGCCGGCGGTCCTCCGCCCAGTGGCGCGTCGGCGCGGGAGAGCGGCTCGACCGCGGCGCCGGCCGCCGCCGCGGCCCGGCCACCAGCCGACCAGCCCGACCGGCTCGGCCGGTCCGACCACCCCGACGAGCCCGGCCCGCACGACGCGGCCTCCGTGCAGGGCCCGGCGGGCGAACAGTCGCCGGACGGCTCGGTGCTGGACCGGACCACGGCCGTCGCCGGCCGCCGGCCCGGCCCGTTCACGCCGCGACAGCTCGCCCGGCTGGACGAGGCGCTGACCATGTCCAGCCGGGAGACCGGCGTCGACTTCAGCGTGTACGTCGGGGACCTGGAGGAGCCCACCCGCGAGCACGCCGAGCGGCTGCATGCCGGGCTCGGCGGCAAGGCATCGAACGGCGTCCTGCTCGCGGTATCACCGGGTCAGCGGGTGCTGCACATCGTCACCGGCGAGCAGTCCAAGCGCCGGCTGCCGGACCGGTCCGCGGCGCTGGCCGCGCTGTCGATGCGCGCCGCGTTCTCCCTGGGCGACCTGATCGGCGGCATCGTCAACGGGCTGCGCATGCTGTCCGACCAGGCCGGCCACACCGGCCATACGGGACGGACCCGCTGACCCGGAGTCAGCCGGCCGCTACCCGGCCGTGGCGTCGCGCTCGCGGGCGCGCAGTGCCCGCAGCACGTCGTCGCGTCCCTCCGAGACGAGCCGGCGCAGCGGCGCCGGCACGTCGTCCCGTTCCAGGAACGCGTCTGCGGCCTCCACAGTGGACGGCGCGATCGCGTCCGGGAAGAGCCCGACCACGACGTTCTGCGCGACCTCGCTGGTGCGCCGCTCCCACACGTCCCGGATGACGTCGAAGTACGGCCGCACGTAGGCAGCCGCCAGCTCGTGCTGCCCCGGATGGTGGAAGCCGGCGATGATCGCCTCGTTGATCGCGTTGGGCAGCTCGTCGTCCTCCGTCGCCTGCCGCCACGCCTCGGCCTTCGCCTCGAGGGTCGGCCGGAGCGCGCGGGCGGTCGCCGCCCGCCGCTGCCCGGACGCCGTCGGGTCGCGCTGCAGCTCGGCGTCGATCTCCGCGTCCCCGGCCGCACCCACCGCGACCAGTGACTGGAGCAGCGACCAGCGCAGCTCGGCGTCGACCGCGAGCCCCGGCACGACCACCGAGCCGTCGAGCAGCCCGCGCACCAGCGCGACGTCGCCGTCGGAACGGGCGGCGCCCGCGAAGGCCCGCGTCCACGCGAGCTGGAGGTCCGACCCGGGCTCCGCGGCCCACATCGCGCCGGCGGCGAACTCGGCGAGCCGCGCCCACCCCTCCGGCGCCCACGCCGGGTCGGCGAACCGGTCGATTACGCTGGTCACCTTGAGCTGGATCGACTGAACCACGCCAATCTCGCTCTCCCGGGAGATCCCGGCCAGCGCCAGCGCGACGTAGTCCCGCGCGGCCATCTCACCGTCCCGGGTCATGTCCCAGGCCGCGCTCCAGCACAGCGCGCGCGGCAATGGGTCGTCGACGTCCGACACCCGCTCGACCACGGTGGCCAGTGACCGCGGGTCGAGCCGCACCTTGCCGTAGGTGAGGTCATCGTCGTTGACCAGCAGCAGGTCCGGCTGCGCCACCCCGACCAGCTCCGGCACCTCCGTCCGCTCGCCGCTGATGTCGAGCTCCACCCGCCGGGACCGGATCACCTTCTCCCCGTCGGCGTCGTAGAGGCCCACCGCCAACCGGTGGTCCCGCAGCACGGTGCCCGCCCGGTCGACGGGCCGCGGGGCGCGGGCACCAGGCGACCGGTCGCCCTCGCTCTCGCGGTCGCGCTGCGCGCCCTCGCGCTCCGCGGTGCCCGGCCCCGCCGGCCCCTGCACGAGCGCGAAGGAGGCGTACCGGCCCTGCCCGTCGAGGGTGAACTCGGCCCGCAGCGTGTTGATCCCGGCGGACTCCAGCCACTGCGCCGACCACTGCGACAGGTCCCGGCCGGACTCCTCCTCCAGCGCGCGCAGCAGGTCGGCGAGCGTGGTGTTGCCGTACTCGTGCCGCCGGAAGTAGGTCCGCATCGCGCGGAGGAACTCCTCGGTCCCGACGTACGCGGCGAGCTGCTTGAGCACGCTGGCGCCCTTGGCGTACGTGATCCCGTCGAAGTTCACCTCGACCGCCTGCACATCGGGGATGTCGGCGGCGATCGGGTGGGACGACGGGAGCTGGTCCTGCCGGTACGCCCAGGTCTTCTCGATGTTCGCGAACGTGGTCCAGGCAGAGGCCCACCGGGTCGCCTGCGCCTGGCAGAGCACGGAGACGAACGTGGCGAAGGACTCGTTCAACCACAGGTCGTCCCACCAGCGCATCGTGACCAGGTCGCCGAACCACATGTGCGCCATCTCGTGCAGGATCGTCTCGGCGCGCCGCTCGTAGACCGCGTCGGTGACCTTCGACCGGAAGACGTAGTCCTCCAGGAAGGTGACGCAGGCCGCGTTCTCCATCGCCCCGGCGTTGAACTCGGGCACGAACAGCTGGTCGTACTTGTCGAACGGGTAGCGGTAGTCGAACGCCCGGTGGTACCAGTCGAAGCCCTGCTTGGTGACCAGGAAGATCTCGTCCGCGTCCAGGTGCTCGGCCAGGGAGGCGCGGCAGTAGACGCCGAGGTCGATGCCGTCGTGGGTGTCGGTGACCTTGTGGTACGGCCCGGCGACCAGCGCGGTCACGTACGGCGAGAGCGGGACCGTGGTGGCGAACCGGCTCACGGCCGCGCCGCCGACCCCGTCGTCGCGGCCGGTCACCCGCCCGTTGGAGACGACCACCCAGTCCTGCGGCGCCGTGACCGTCAGCGTGAACGGCGCCTTGAGGTCGGGCTGGTCGAAGCAGGCGTACATCCGCTTCGCGTCCGCGGTCTCGAACTGGGAGTAGAGGTAGACCGCCCCGTCCACGGGGTCGACGAAGCGGTGCAGCCCCTCGCCGGTGTTGGTGTAGAGGCAGTCCGCGTCCACCACCAGGGTGTTGCCCTCGGCCAGCCCGGCCAGCGCGAGGCCCCTCTCCGGCGCGTACCCGGAGATGTCGACCGGTTCGCCGTTGAGCGTCGCGGAGTGGATGGCCTGCGCGATCAGGTCGACGAACGTGCCGGCGCCGGGCTCCCGGCCGCGGAACCGGATCGTGGTCCGGGACCGGAAGGTCCGCTCGCCCGGCTTCCCGCCTCCGTCAGTGAGGTCGAGCTCCACCTCGTACGCGTCGACGTCGAGCAGGTCGGCGCGGCGGCGCGCCTCGGTGCGGGTCAGGTTGGGGACGGCCATCCCCCGAGTTTGTCATGGACTGCGCCGTGCGCTTGACGGGAATGCCGCCGAGTGGCCGAGTGCTGGCCTGAAGAGGACTTTGCGGTAACAACGATCCAGAGGAGGACCGGTGACGGACGAGCGGACGACGGTGGACTTCTGGTTCGACCCGCTGTGCCCGTGGGCCTGGATCACCTCCCGGTGGATGCTCGAGGTGGTCCAGGTACGCCCCGTCGACCTGCGGTTCCACGTGATGTCGCTGTCGGTGCTGAACGAGGGCCGCGACGAGCTGCCGGAGAAGTACCGGGAGGCGATGAAGGCGGGCTGGGGTCCGGTACGGGTCGCGATCGCGGCCGAGCAGAAGTTCGGCAACGACGTGCTGCCGGCGCTCTATACGGCGCTCGGCACCCGGATCCACCACGAGAAGGCCGGGTCGGGTCGGGACGTGGTCGCCGCGGCGCTCGCCGAGGTGGGCCTGCCGGCCGACCTGGCGGACGCGATGGAGTCCGAGGAGTACGACGAGGCGCTGCGCGCGTCCCACCGCGAGGGCATGGATCCGGTGGGGTACGAGGTGGGGACGCCGGTGATCCACGTCGACGGCCGCGCGTTCTTCGGCCCGGTGCTGTCCCGGATCCCGCGCGGCGAACAGGCCGGTCGGATCTTCGACGCCGCCCGGGTGCTCGCCGACCACCCGTACTTCTACGAGCTCAAGCGGACCCGCACCGAGGGCCCGATCTTCGCCTGACCCCGGCGAGCACCTCGACGGCGGCCAGCGCGCTGGCCCGGGCATCCCGCCATCCTCCTGTTGCGACGCTGGTCAGTACTGGTCCGTACTGGTCCAGACCGGTGGACGAAGATGGCACAGTGGGACGGGGGTGTCAAGACCGGCAGCCGAGTCGAGATGAGGCCGTACTGTGGGTGGGTGATGCTGCCCGGGCACCTGGAGTCCTTGTTCGTCGGCGGGCAGTGGGTGCCGCCCTCGGGTGACGAGCGCCTGCGGATCGTGAACCCCACCACCGAGC
>DASPYH010000231.1:0-3309 GCA_035636875.1 Mycobacteriales bacterium
CGCGGCGGCCACACCGGCGTTGAGCGACTCGCTCGCCGCCGTCATCGGGATCGACACGATCAGGTCGCAGGTCTCGCCGACCAGGCGGGACAGCCCGCGCCCCTCCGAGCCGACCACCAGCACCAGCGGGTCGACCGCGACCTCGAGGTCGTCCAGCGGCAGCTCACCGTCGGCATCCAGGCCGACCACGAGCAGCCCGGCCTTCTGCGCTTGCTTCAGCGACCGGACCAGGTTGGTCACCCGGGCGACCGGCAGCCGGGCCGCCGCGCCGGCGCTGGTGCGCCAGGCCGTCGCGGTCATCGGCGTCGCGCGGCGCTCCGGCACGATCACGCCGTGCGCGCCGAACGCCGCCGCTGACCGGACCACCGCACCGAGGTTGCGCGGGTCGGTCACGCCGTCGAGTGCGACCAGCAGAGCCGGGTCCGCGGACTCGCCCGCGCGGGCCAGGACGTCGTCGAGGTGCGCGTACGGGTACGGAGGGACCTGCAGGCCGATGCCCTGGTGCAGCACGCCGCCGGTCATCCGGTCCAGCTCGTTGCGGCCGACCTCGAGCACCGGCACCCCGCGGTCGGCCGCGCGGCGGACCGACTCCGCCACCCGCTCGTCGGGGTCGAGGCCCTGGGCGACGTAGAGCGTGGTCGACGGGACGTGCGCGCGCAGCGCCTCCAGCACCGGGTTGCGGCCGACCAGCAGCTCGGGGGTCTCGCCGCGGGCGCGCGGTGCGCGCTTGGCGGCCGCCCGGGCCGCGGCCGCCGCCCGGCGCTGGGCCGGGTGCCCCGTGCGCTGCTCGGCCGGCGGCGTTGGCCCCTTGCCCTCCAGGCCGCGCCGGCGCTGGCCGCCGGAGCCGACGACGGCGCCCTTCTTCGTGCCGGACCCGCGGCGGGCGCCCCGACGCTGCGAGTTGCCCGCCATCAGCCCACCACCCCCGCAGGGACGGCACCGGGCCGAGTCGGGACCGCCCGCTCGCGGGGTGACGGGTGTCCTCGGCGCTGCACCCGTACGACGATACGGCCGGCGTCCTGCCGCCCGGACGGCACCCGATCCCTGTCGCGATCGGCGCTGGCGCCCGCTCACTCGACGGGAAGATCGGGTCGCCGCCGTCCAGACGGCGTTGCGATCCTGCCGCTCGCGCTGGTGCTGGTCGGCGTCTGGTTCGGCACCCGGACGTTCCGGTGCGAGTCCGCCTGACCCGCGGCCGACACGGCGGCCAGGCGGGCGGCGCGTCAGCCGAGCAGCCGCTGGACCGTCGCGAGGGTCACGATCCCCGAGGAGACGGCGAACTCGACCAGCTGCTCCTTGCGCCCGCCGCGGCGCGGCGCCCCGGACCGTTCGCGGGCCAGCGCCTGCTCCTGCTCCTGCTCGGTGGCGTACCGGGCCCGCACCGCCGACCAGGGCCGCTCGCCGACCGGCAGCTTCTCCCGCACGTCGTCCAGGCGGCGGTCCACCCAGTCCGCGGTCCGCGGCTCCGGCACCAGCCCGCACTCCCAGAGCCGGTCCGCCACCTGCTGGCTGGTCGGGATCCACGGGCTGTCCGGGTGCCGGAGGGTCGGCTCGCACAGCGCGACCAGGCAGGCGTAGTAGGCGGTGCCCTCGACCAGCGACCAGGCCGGCCGGGTGCGCTCGACGGTCGCCTCGTCCGCGCCGCTGACCGCGACTCCGGCGCGCGCCGCACCGGTCACCTCGAGCTCGAAGCCGTCGTCGGTCCCGGCGAAACCGATCCGCACCCGCCCGTCCGTGACCAGGTGCGCATGCCCGGGACGAACAGCGATCCGGTTCGCCGCCTCGCCCACCAGCAGCGGGTTGGAGCCGGTGTTGGCGAGCAGCACGCCGTACGGGGTGACGGCGAGCGTGCCCGCCCGCCGGCTCACCCGCGGGCTGTCGCTGACGGTCACATCCGCGCTCGCCGTCGGGCCGGACCGTCCGAACGAGACGGTCTGGCCGTGGCCGAGCGGGATGGTGCGCTTGCCGGCGCGCAGCAGCCGGGCCCGCACGGGCGAGGCGGGAAACATGCCCACCTCCCCGTGCCCGATCCGTCGTCCTCCGGCCCAGTATGTCCAGGCGCGGTGGCGGTGTCCACGCCGACCAGCAGGCCCCGGCCTGGTCCGGCCGCTTCCGGCGACCCTCATCCAGCCGGCAGCGCGCCAGGCGGGGGGTTACCCCCCTTCGCAGCCGCGGCCCGCCGGAGCACGGTCGTTGTCGAGGACGACGTGGGGGAGGACCCGATGACCGCGACTGCCGAGCCGCACCCCGGTGCCGAGGATCAGGGTCAGCGATGGGCCGGCGTGCTGGGCACGCACCGCGCCGATCTGGTGCGCACGGCCCGGTCCCGACTCGGCGCCCGCGGGGCGGACGCCGAGGACGTAGTGCACGACGTGGCGGTACGGGTACTGCGCCGGGGCCGGAGCATCGAGGACGTGGACGCGCCGGGGGCTTACCTGCGCCGGGCGGTGGGCAACGAGTGCGTCAGCCGCTGGCGGCGTACCTCGCACGAGGTGACCGTCGCGGAACTGCCCGACCGGCCTCGGCCGGCGCACGACGAGACCGTGCTGGACCGGATCGCGCTGTCCGAGGCCATGGCGGCGCTCACCGAGCGGCAGCGCCGCGTCATCGTGCTGACCGTGGTGGAGGACAGGCCGGACGACGAGGTGGCAGGCCTGCTCGGCGTCAGCGAGATCACCGTGCGCACCACCCGCAGCCGCGCGCTGGCCCGGCTGCGGGCCCGGCTGGAGGCGATGGACACGGACGAGCCGCAGGGCCGGACTCCGTCGGCGGTCACCAGGATCGCCGCGCGGCCGATGCCGCTGCGGATCCCGGCCTGAGCGCAGCCGCCCGGCGGTGCCGCCGCCGTCAGCCGGAGGGCGGTCCGCTCGGCCGGAGGAGGGCGGTCGCGACGGCGGCGCGACCCTCGCCGCGGCCGGTGAGACCGAGCCCGTCGGTCGAGGTCGCCGACACGCTGACCGGCGCGCCGACGGCGGCGGACAGCGCGGCCTCCGCCTCGGCCCGGCGCGGGCCGATCCGCGGCGTCTCGCCGATGACCTGCACGGCGACGTTGCCGACCGTCCACCCGGCGGCGTCCAGCCGCCGTACGGTCTCGGCCAGCAGGTCCACGCCCGAGGCATCGGACCAGCGCGGGTCCGCGGTGCCGAAGGCGGCGCCGAGGTCGCCCAGCCCCGCGGCCGACAGCAGCGCGTCGCAGGCGGCGTGCGCCGCGACATCTCCGTCGGAGTGCCCGGCGCAGCCGTCCACATCGGACCACAGCAGGCCGGCCAGCCAGCACGGCCGGCCGGGCCGCACCGGGTGCACGTCGAC
>DASPYH010000232.1:0-8439 GCA_035636875.1 Mycobacteriales bacterium
GCCCGCGAGTACGAGGAGACCCGCGGCGACGCCTCCGCGACGCTCGCCGACTTCCTCGAGCAGGTGGCGCTGGTCGCCGACGCGGACTCGATCCCGGACGCCGACGGCGGCGGCGGGGTGGTGACGCTGATGACCCTGCACACCGCGAAGGGGCTGGAGTTCCCGGTCGTCTTCCTGACCGGCATGGAGGACGGGGTCTTCCCGCACCTGCGCACCCTCGGCGACCCGGGCGAGCTGGAGGAGGAGCGGCGGCTGGCGTACGTGGGGATCACCCGGGCGCAGCGGCGGCTGTTCGTCTCGCGGGCGGTGACCCGGTCGGCCTGGGGGCAGCCGTCGTACTACCCGGCCTCCCGGTTCCTGGACGAGGTGCCCGAGGAGCTCGTCGACTGGGAGCGCAGCGAGCCACGCCGGCAGGCACCGGCGCAAGCCCGGGTCGCGGCGGCCGGGCTGGCTCGCGGGACGCTCCGTGGTGGCGCTGGCAACCGGCCGATCCCGTCGCTGGAGATCGGCGACAAGGTCAGCCACGACGCGTTCGGACTGGGCACGGTCGTCGCGGTCCGTGGCGAGGCCGAGAAGGCGCAGGCCCAGATCGACTTCGGCGGCGACGTCGGGGTCAAGTGGCTGCTGCTGCGCTACGCGCCGATCGAGAAGTTGTGAGTAGCCATCCACCAGGTGTGGTGCAGTGAGTCAGCACAGCGGGATCTCGCGGACCGGTCGGGTCCTCGCGGCGACCAGGACGAGGCCGGCGACCACGAGCTGGGAGGCGAGCAACCACTGGTTGAGGAAGCTCTGCTTGTTGGCCAGCGCGAACGCGGTCAGCACCAGCCCGCAGCCGAGCAGCAGCCCGCCGGGCGTCCGCGGGACCGCGCGGAGCACCAGCAGGTAGGCCACCGCCACGAGCGCCAGCACGGCGACCGCCCGCAGCGGCCCGGGGACCAGGTGCCAGATCGACAGCGAGTCCGGCCGCGCCGGCAGGTCGAGGAAGAAGTCGACGACGCAGTGCCGGAAGCGGGCCGGGTCGGCGAGGAACCAGGGCAGGGTGACCGCGGCGGCGCCGGCGGCGGCGGCCACGGCCCGCCGCGGCCCGAACGCCGGCCATAGCGCCCACAGCGGCAGCAGCAGCACCACGTGCTGCTTCGTGCACAGGGCCACCGCGAGCGCGGCCGCCGCCCACCACGGTCGCCTCGCCGCGATCAGCACTCCGGCTGCGGCCAGCGCGCCGAACAGGATCGTCTCGTTCCACGCCTGCTGCACGTCGTAGAGCGAGCCGGGCAGCACCCCGGCGAGCACGGCAAGCGCCGGCGCGACCGCGGCGCCCGGCCCGACGGCGGTCGTCCGGTCGCCCGGCGCGCTGCCGGTCGCTCGGTCGCCCGGGGCGGTGCCGATTGTCCGGTCGCCCGGGGCGGTGCCGGTCGGTCGGCCGCCTAGCGCAGTGCCGGTTGCCCGGCCGCCCGGCGAACCGCCGGCCGCCAGGTCGCCCGCCCCGATGCGGGCCGCCGGCTCAGCCTGTCCACGGGCGGACCGGATCGCCCACCACAGCAGCGCCGCCATGCCGGCGAGCAGCACCGCGGCCTCCGCGTACCGGACGTCGCCGAGCAGCAGCCGCCCCGGCAGCGGCATCAGGAACGTCCCGGGCAGGTAGTTGAAGCAGTCGTCGACCTGGCCGGGTGGCACCCCGGCGAAGGTCATCTCGTACGGGTTGCGCCCGTGCACCACGCCCAGCGAGGCGCCCTGCAGGATCGGCCACACGTCGATCAGCGGGCGGCCGCTGCCCCCTATCGCCAGCGCGTACGACGCCGCGATACCGATCGTTGCGGCCCACCCGAGCATGACCAGCCGTCGGCCCCGGGCGACCAGCAACCCGGCCGCCAGCACGGTGACCACCATGCAGGCGACCACCCCCGCCCGCAGTGCCCAGGTGCGCCCGTCCACGTTCATGTACGGCGGCTTGATCACCTGGGCGAACAGCGCGCCGCCCAGCGCGACCACCACCGCCGCCTTGGAGGGCGGGGTGCGGCCGGCACCGCGCCACACCCCGACGGCCAGCGCGACGGCGGAGACCACCAGGAGCGTGACGCCGTACCGGGTGTAGACCGCATGCCTGCTGACCGAGCCCGCGATGAGCACGGCGACGACGAGCGCCGCGTCCGCGGCGCGCGATCCCCGGATCCAGGCCTCGACCAGTCGTTCCCGGGACGCCGTCCCGACGCTCACCCGGGAGTCCCGCGGGTGAGGACCAGCACCCGCCGCACCGCCAGCACCGTGATCGCCAGCAGCAAGCCGTTGCGTGCGGTCAGCAGCGCGGCGCCGATGGCGTTGGACCAGTGTGGACCGGTCAGCATGCCGTACCCGAGCGGGTAGAGCACCTGCGTCACCACGCACGCGAGCACGATCAGCAGGTTCAGCCGAGGCAGCACCGGCTCCGCCGGCGCGACGGCACCGAGCGCGGCGAGCAGGCCGCCGATCCAGAGCAGATACTGCGGGCTCAGGGTCTTGTTGGGCACGATCAGCAGGCAGGCGGCCGCGATCGCGAGCAGGCCGACCAGGGAAAGGCTCGCCGGGCGGACACTGCCGTCAGGCCGCCGGCCCGCCCGCCAGGCGCGCCACCAGAGCCAGCCGAGCAGCACGAGCGCCGCCACGGTCGCGACCGTGGACAGCGTGACCAGCGCCGCCGCGCCCGGACCCTCCACCTGGAACGCGAAGAACCGGGTGTACGGCGTGGACCAGGTCTGCGGGCTGACCGCACGTCCCCACAGCAGCGGCACCGCCCAGATCGTCTCCAGTTGCAGCCCGCGCTGGCCCTGCCAGGTCAGCGGCGACAGCAACCGGGTGGTCCCGCCGCCGGCCACCGTCGTGGCCAGCGCGACGAGACCGAGCCCGGCGAACCCGGCGAGCAGCCGGCGGGGCCGGTCACGGTGCAGCAGCAGTGCCGGCAGCAGCGTTGCCGGCCACAGCTTGACCGCGGCGCCCGCGGCGGCGAGCAGTCCGGACCGGACCGGCCTGCGGGCGGCGAGCGCGAGCAGCGCCGCGCCGGCGAGCGCGGCCGAGACAAGGTCGAAGCGGGTGAACGTCAGCGGCCCGAGGCAGGGGACCAGCAGCAGCCAGACCCGTACCCCCGGGGTCGGCCGGCGGCCCGACGCTCGCCACAACGCGGCGGTGAAGGCCGCGTCGATCGCGATCATGAGCAGCACGAAGGTGATCAGGTACATCATCCTGCTGCCGAGCGCCGCCCACCACGGGGGCACGAAGACGGCCAGCGCGGGCGCCGGATACTCCGGCAGGACCACGGTGACGCGCGGCGGCCCGAACAGCGCCTCGACCTGGCGGGCGTAATAGCGGACGTCGCCGAGGATGTTGTTCTCGGGCAGCAGGATCAGCATCGTCAGCAGCCGGGTGGACAGCCAGCGCCCCACGATCCAGCGCGGTGGCCGGGCAGACCCGTCGGTCCAGGCCTCAGCGCCGACGGCGCGTCGCGCGGCGGCCCAGAAGCGCGGCGATCCGGGCGCAGGCACCGGGTCGGCCGTGCGGTCGGGCCGCGATGGCGGGTGAGCGACGTCGTCAGGCCGCGCTATCGGGTGCGCGGTGCCGTCGGCCGGCGCTGTCGGGCGGGCGGTGGAATCGGGCGGCGCGGCGTTCGGGTGAGCGACGTCGTCGGCGCGCGCGCCGACGGAGTGGGCCGTGCCGTCAGGCCTCGCTGTCAGACGGGCGCTGCCGTCAGGCCGCGCTGTCGGGTGCGCGGTGCCGTCGGCCGGCGCGCCGGCGGGGTGGACGGTGCCGTCAGGCCGCGCGGCGGTGGGGTCCGCGGCTCCGCCAGGCCGGTGAGGGGGACCGGCGCCGGGGGTCCGCACGCGCGCCGAGGAGTCCACGTCCCTCATCCTGCCGGGCTCGGTCCGGGTCCGCCGTGCCGGGCTAGCACCCGGTGACGTAGATCCCGCGCTCGGCCAGCCAGTCCACCGGGTCCTGCTTCTCGCCGGTCTCCCCTCCGAGCCGGATCTCGAAGTGCAGGTGGTAGCCGGTGCTCTGGCCGAGGTTGCCGACGAGGCCGATCAACTGGCCCGCCTTGACCCGCTCGCCCTTGTCCACCAAGATCTTTTCCTCGTGCCCGTAGACGGTGACCGTGCCGTCCGCATGCTGGATCATGATCACGTTGCCGTACCCGCTCATCGGCCCGGCCTCGATCACGACGCCGTCGCCCGCGGCGTAGAACGGGGTGCCGGCGGGTGCGGCCATGTCCAGTCCGTAGTGGAACGAGCCCCACCGCGGCGCGAAGCAGGACGACACCCGGAAGGTGCCCTTCGGGATCGGGAGGATCCACTTGGGCCGGGCGGCCTCGATCAGCGCGATCTGCCTTGCTCGGGCGGCGCGCGAGGCCTGGATCGCGGCCACCCGGCCCCGCGCGGTTGCCGCGGAGAGCATGGTCCGGCCGTTCATGGGTACTTCGGCGACGACGGTGGACGGCAGCGGCTCCGGGCCGCCCATGCCGAGGGCGGTGTCCGGGACCGGCGCCTGCAGGGCGGTCACGCTGGCGGCCATCGCCTGGATTCCGGTGCCGGACGCGGCGGCGGTGGACAGGGCCGCGGCGGTGGCCCCGACGACGGCGGAGGCGAGGACCGCGGGTGCCTTGTTGGAAGGCGGCTTGTTCGCGCGGTGTCGGCCCTCGGGCCGGCTGTGACGCGACAACGACGCAACCCTTCATGCGGCGACGCAGACGGTGACGCAGCGTGGCCCGAGGGAGATCGTGGCCCGCTGACATCCGACGAACAGCGCCCCCGGAGGAGCGCCGAGACCGGAACGTAATCGTCTACCGGCCCGAAGGCAAACATCCGTAAGGGTTGTCACCCGAACGGCGCCGCTGCGATGCCCTTCTGTCCGCTTCTGCGTGCGCGCAGTGTCACCAGGTCGGCATCTGGCGCCTCTGGATGGCGGACTACGGAGCCGGTCGGGTCAAGGTGCGCAAGGGTACGGACGACCTCCCGGGCGACCCCGACGTGGATCGGCAGCGAGGTGTGCCCGACGCCGCGCAGCAGGACGTTGCGTACGTCCAGGTCGGGGTGCTCGATCCGGGCGTTCCGCTTGGGGTAGACGAGCTGGTCCAGGTCGCTCCATACCGCCACGAACCGGGTCCGGCACTCGTAGACCGGCCGGCTCAGCTCCTCGACCAGGTCGGAGCCCGGTCGCAGCTGCCGGCCGAGCCGCAGCGGCAGCAGGTGCGCGGCCTGCGTCCCGCCGTGCGGTGCGCCGAGCGTTACCAACGTGTGGACGCGCGCGTCGCCGCCCAGCCGCTGCACGTGATAGCGGGCGATCACCCCGCCGAGCGAGTGCGCGATCACGTGCACCCGCTCGTACCCGGTCTGCTCGCAGAGCGACTCGACCGCTCGGCCCAGCGACCGCGCCGCGGTCCGCACGTCGGAGGTGAACGGGCTGTAGTTGACGGTGTGCACCCGACCGTATCCGCGGCGGCGCAGCGAGCGACGCAGCACGGTGAAGACGGACCGGTTGTCGACCATGCCGTGCACCAGCAGGATCGGCGTCCCCGCGGCCTCGACGTCGCCGATGACCAGTCCGCGTTGCAGCGGTGGCAGGTCGTCGAGGCGGTGGGGGTCGGTCCCGACGGTGCGATCGGCGAGCACGCCGAGGGGGTAGAGCGCGACGTGCGCGGCGAGCCAGGCCAACTCGGTCCCACAGCCTCGCACGCCGGCCGGCGACCCGACTGAGCGCAGGCCGCGGGACGCTGCCACGGCGGCCTGGCGGCCCGCCCTGCCCACGTGCCGGGCCAGGTCTCGGCCCAGCCTCACGTCAGCTTCTCGGCCCCCGCAAGCCACGCTCCACCTCGTCTCGTCCGCCGGGGGTCCCGTCCGTGCCGGGGGTCGGCACGCCGGGACTTTGCCCTACCCCGTAGCGGCTTTGGTCATCCCAGTGTGACCGTCGCCACCCGGATGATGCGGTGTATCGATCCGGTGATACCAGACCGTGTCGGAACCGTTGCCTGGGTCGGCGGGAGCACGCTTCGCCGGTCCGGCTTGCTAGCGTCGGCGCCCGTGAGTACGCCCAGGAAGGCTCGGGGTCGGCAGCGGGCCCGCGAGCGTCCCCGCGCGCCCAAGGCGCGTCCCGGCCAGCCTGCCCCGACCGACGCGGGGCAGGCGGAGGCCATATCGACGCCGGGCGGCCCGGCCGAGTCGGCCGGTGAGTGGGTCGAGGCAGGCTCGACCGCGACAGCGGTCGAAGCGGGGCAGGCGGATCGGGCCGGAGGGCCCGTCGAGCCGGGCGAGGCGGGTTCGGCTGCCGCACCCGTGGCTTCCGGGCCGGCGGGCCGGGCCGGGGAGCCGGTCGAGTCGGGCGCGTTGGGTTCGCCCGGCACCGCGGTCGCGTCGCAGCGCGCGGGTCGGGCCAGGGAGCCGGCCGAGTCGGGAGAAGCGGGTTCGGGAAAGGCCGGTTCGGCTGCCGCCGCCGTGGCCTCGGGGCCGGCAAGCCGGGGCGGCAAGGCGGTCAGGTCCGGCGGCGAGGCCGGTCAGCCCGCCAAGACCGGTCGCGGGAGCGTGGCCGGCAAGGGGCCGGCGCGGTCGGGCGGCGGGCGGCCGGGCAAGGGGACCGTGCCCCCCGGCGGTGAGCGACCGGGCAAGGGGCGGCCGGCCAAGGGCAAGCCGCTGCCCGCGCCGCCCGGTCCGGGCCTCGTCGTCGGGCCGGTGCCCGCACGGGTCCGGATCGCCGGCGGGATCGCGCTGGCCGGCGCCGTCCTGCGGCTGCTCGCGCCCGCCTTCCCGCTGGCCCGCTCGAACGGCAGGGAGCTCGGTGCCGCCGGCAACGTGCTCGACTTCGTCCCGCCGCTGCCGCTGGTCGGGGTCGTCCTCGCCGCGGCCGCGCTGTGCGTGCGCGGGCGACTGCCCCGGCTCGGCCTGGCCGCGCTGCTGTCGGCCGGGACGCTGTCGGCCGGCCTGCTGCTGCGCACCCTGGCACTGCTCGACACGGGCACCCGCACCACGGTGGACCTGCCGCTCGGCATCGGTACCAGCGCCCGCTACCAGGTCGGCGACGGGCTGGTGCTGCTGGTGTTGGCGTACGGGCTGCTGGCCGTCGCCGCGCTGGTCGCCGCGCTGGCGTGGCCGCGGACGCTGATGGAGGACGAGGGCGGCTTCGACCGGCGGCGGCCGCGGGTGGCGGCCTGGGGCCTGCTGGTCGGCGTCTTCGCCGCGCTGGTGCTGGGCATGTCGCCGTACTCCTCGATGAGCGCGCTGACCCCTCCGACGCTGCCGGAACGCGCCGGTCTGGACCTCCTCGGCGGTCTCCTGCTCGCCCTCGGCGCCGCCGCGTGGGCGGTACTTGCCGCCACGCTGCGGCCGCGGCTGGCCGTCGTCGGGGCGTACGCCGGGCTCTCCGCCGTGCTCGCGACCGAAGGGCTGGCGACGCTCCTGCTGGTCGCCCGCTCGCCGGCGGTGGACGCCAGCGCGGGCGGGATCGGCACGCTGCTCGCGGCGCTCGCGCTGCTCGCGCTGGCTGTCTCCGCCGCCCTCCGCCGGGGCTGATCGGGAGTGTCGGAGTGGACCGCGTCCCGTCCCCACACTGACCGGTCTTCCGTTCCGACCGGGTGAGCGGCCGGACTGGGTACTGTGACGAGGTGAGCGGACGGATCCGGGTGGTCGTGGCCAAACCGGGGCTCGACGGCCACGACCGCGGCGCCAAGGTCGTCGCCCGGGCGCTGCGGGACGCCGGCATGGAGGTCATCTACACCGGACTGCACCAGACGCCCGAGCAGGTGGTCGAGACGACGATCCAGGAGGACGCGGACGCCGTCGGGCTGTCGGTGCTCTCCGGTGCACACATGACGCTGTTCAAGCGGGTGCTCGAGCTGCTCCGCGAGCGGGGCGCGGACGACGTGGTGGTCTTCGGCGGCGGGATCATCCCCGAGGACGACATCGGCGCGCTCGAGGGGCTCGGCGTGGCGAAGATCTTCACCCCGGGCGCGACCACGGCGTCGATCGTGGACTGGGTCCGCGACCACGTCGCCACGCAGCCGGTGTAGGGCGTGTCCCGGGACCTTCGGCGGCGCGGGACCGGCTGCCCGCGCGGAGGCGCGCACGGGCCTGGACGCCGACCGGCGGCGCCCGGCGGCCGCACCGGTAGAGGCTCCGCTACAGGCACGTCCGCCGGTCTGGCCCGATCGGCTGCCCCGCGCGGAGGCGCGCACGGGCATGGACGCCGTCCGCATCCACCAAGATCCCCGCGGACACGCCCTACTCCGGCGCCGCCGTCCAGAGCTCGATCGACAGCGGGGCCAGCCCGCGCGGTGACGACGCGAGCAGCCGTTGCTGCTCGAGGGTGTCCAGGTCGACGAGCTGCCGCTGGACCGCCGACGTCAGCCGCGGCAGCGGCTCGCCGGACTGCGCGACCAGCACCGGGCGCAGGCCCGCCGCACGCACCCTGGCCACCGCCGCGTCCGCCTCA
>DASPYH010000233.1:0-12925 GCA_035636875.1 Mycobacteriales bacterium
CGCTGGCCGGGTTGGGCCGCGCCCGGCCGCTGGTCCGGCTGCAGCCTGCCCGGCTGGCATCCCGGCTTCGTCCGGCGCTGCCGCTGGCCGGTGTCGTCGTCGCGGCCGCGTTCCTGCGGGTCTGGCAGCTGACCGCCGTCGGCTACAACAGCGACGAGTCGATCTACGCGGGCCAGGCCGCCAGCATCGCCGGCGACGAGCAGCTGCGGGCGATCTTCCCGGTCTTCCGGGCGCACCCGCTGCTGTTCCAGACCCTGCTGTCGCTGGTGTTCGCGGGGGGCATCGCCGACACCGCCGGGCGCCTGCTGAGCGCCTGCTTCGGCATCGCGACCGTCCTGCTGGTATACCGGCTCGGCCGGCTGCTGTACGGGCCGGCGGTCGGGACCGTGGCGGCGTTGCTGCTGGCGCTCATGCCGTACCACGTCGTGGTCACCCGGCAGGTCCTGCTCGACGGTCCGATGGTCTTCTTCGCGACCGCGGCGCTCTACTGCGTGGCCCGGTTCTGCCGGGACGAGGCGCCGGGGTGGCTGCACGCGGGCGCCGCGACGGCGGGGCTCACCGTGCTGACGAAGGAGACCGGCGTCGTCCTCGTGGTGGGCCTGTACGCCTTCTTCGCCCTCTCGCCGCACGTCCGGCTGCGGCTGCGCGACGGCCTGGCGGCGCTCGGCATCCTCACCGCGATCACCGCGGTCTTCCCGCTGACCCTGCTGCTGTCCGGGAAGGGCGCGGTCGGGCAGCGCTACCTGCTGTGGCAGCTGTTCCGCCGGTCCAATCACAGCCTGCTGTTCTACCCCCGGACGGTGCCGGTCGCCGTGGGGCTCCTGGTGGTGGCGCTGGCGCTGGCCGGGTTCTGGCTGCTGCGCCGGCAGAGCGGCTGGCGGGAGCGGCTGCTGGCGTGCTGGGGCGCCGCACCCATCGTGCTGTTCGAGATCTGGCCGGTGAAGGGCTACCAGTACCTGCTCGCCACCGCACCGGTCTTCGCCGTGCTGGCGGCCCGGGTGCTCGTGCTGGGGCCGATCCCGCGCGCCATCGGGCTCTGGCGGGAGCGGCAGCTGCGCTGGGCGGCGGCCGCGGTCGTCGCGGTCAGCCTGGCGATCCCGAGCTGGCAACGGGTGAACCCGGCCCCGGCGAGCTCCTTCCTCGCCGGCGCCGGTGGCCTGCCGGCCGGGCGGGAGGCCGGCCGATGGATCGAGCAGAACCTGCCGCGGGGCGCCACGCTGCTGACCGTCGGCCCGTCCATGGCCAACGTGATCGCCTTCTACGGCCACCACCGCGCGGTCGGCCTGTCCGTCAGCCCGAACCCGCTCAACCGCAACCCGTCCTACGTCCCGGTCGACAACCCGGACCGGCAGCTGCGCCGGGGCGAGATCCAGTACCTGGTCTGGGACTCCTTCTCCGCCCGCCGGGCCCCGTTCTTCGCCGACCGGCTGCTGGCGTACGCGGCGAAGTACCGGGCCCGGGCCGTCCACACCGAAACGATCGCCGTCCGGACCGCCACCGGCCGGATGCAGCAACCGGTGATCACGATCTACGAGGTCAGCGATGTCTAGGCGTACGGGCGTCCTGAGCGGCGCCGTCCTGGTCGGGCTGCTGGCGCTGTCGGCTGGGCCGGCGGCGGCGGCCCCGGCCCAGTCCCCGGCCCCGGCCCAGTCCCCGGCCCCGTCCCCGGCCCCCGCCCCCGGCAAGCCCGGGGCGCGGGCGAAGACCCCGGTGGAGCACCTGGTGGTGCTGATGCAGACCGGACATTCGTTCGACAACTACTTCGGCACCTTCCCCGGGGCGGACGGGATTCCGGCCGGCGTCTGCCAGCGACCGAGCGTCGGGCAGCTGACCGACAAGGGGTGTGTGGCGCCCTTCCGTCTCGGCTCCCGGCCGCCCGAGGACCTCGACCATGGCCGGGTTGCCTGGCGGCGCCAGTACAACAGCGGGAAGATGAACGGCTTCCTCGCCGCCTACCGCAAGCAGGGCCGCGACGGCACGACCGCGATGGGCTACTACGACGGCGAGGACCTGCCGTTCTACTGGAACGTCGCCGCGCGGAACGTGCTCTTCGACCGCTTCTTCGGCTCCGCCCGCAGCGGCAGCATGCTCAACCACGTCTTCTGGGTCACCGGCGGCCCGACGCCGGGCGGGGGCGAGGAGGCGCCGCGCGGCGGCTACACCGCCCCGACGATCTTCGACCGGCTGCGGGCGGCGGGGGTGTCGTGGAAGTTCTACGTGGAGAACTACGAGCCGCGGACGACGTTCCGTACTCCGGGAGCCGGCAGTCGGCAGGGGCAGCTCAGCAAGGTTCCGCTGCTCAGCTACCCGCGCTTCGTCGACGACCCGAAGCTGCGGCGGCACATCGTCGACGCGGGACAGTACTACCGGGACCTCGAGTCGGGCACGCTGCCCGCGGTCTCCTACATGGTGACCGCGGGGTCCAGCGAGGGTCCGCCGGGCAGTCCGCGCGCCGGCCAGCGACTCGTCCACCGGATGGTCAGCGAGCTGGCCAAGAGCCGCTACTGGTCGAGCTCGGCCTTCCTCTGGACGTACGACGGGTGGGGCGGCTGGTACGACCACGTGAAGCCGCCGCAGGTCGACACCTACGGCTACGGCTTCCGGGTGCCGGCGGTGCTGGTCAGCGCGTACGCCCGGCGCGGGCACGTCGACCACACCCGACTCGACTACACCAGCGTCCTGCGGTTCATCGAGGACAACTGGGATGTCCGGCCGCTGTCCACCCGGGACGCAAGGGCCAACAGCATCGCCGGCGCGTTCGACTTCTCGGCACCGCCGCGGCCGGCCGAGCTCGTCTCGTTCGAGGCGCCGTCCCCCGCCGCGCCTCGCGTCCCGTCGCACGTGGTCTACCTGCTGTACGGGGCCGCGCTGGTCGGGGCGGCGGCCGCCGTCACCCTCGCCGTGGGTGGGCGGCGCAGGACGCCCCGAGCGGGCTCGCGCCCCGATCCGGACCTGGGCCCGAACGGCGGCCGGGCGTCTGATCCGGGCGGTGGCCGGGCGTCCGATCCGGACCGTGGCCGGGCGTCCGATCCGGACCGTAGCCCGTCACCCGACTGGGACGCCGACTCAGCTCGGGGCCGGGTGCCGGACGACGTCGAACCGGTCCCGGTGGGGGTCGCCGACCGGGAGGAGGGCTCGTGAGGGGCCGCCTGGTCCCGCTCGCGGGGCTCGCGGTCGCGGCCGGCGCGGCAACAGCGCTGCTGGTCCTGACCGCGCCGGCGTCCAAGGCTCCCGCGCCGGCGAGCGGTCCCGCGCCCGCGTCCGCCCTGGTCGGGACGGCTCGGGCGGGGGTGGCCGCGGCGGGCCCGGCCCGGGTTGCGGGCCAGCTGCGCTCCTTCGCCGAGGTCGCCGGCCCGGCTGCCCGCGCGCCGCGGGCAGCCCGGGTCCCCGCGCGGACCGGGGTCGTCACGCTCGAGGTGGTGACGGTCCCGCCGGTGCCAGCAGCTCGGTTCGCCCTCGACGGCCGGCCGGTCGCAACCGACCGGCGGGGTGTGGTGCGCCTGCAGGTCAGCCGCGCCCCGGTCCGGCACCGGCTGACGCTGCTCAACCCGTCGATCACCACCGGCGGCGAGACCGCGACGTTCGTCCGATGGTGGGGCCAGCGCGACCGGGACGCGAGCTACCGGAGCACCGTCCCGCTGCAGCCGCTGCACCGGGACCTGCGCGTCCAGGTCGCGTTCAGCACCAGCTACGAGGTCCGCTACACCTTCACCAACCAGGCCAGCAGACCGATCGACCCGAAGCGGGTCAAGGTCACGTCCGTCACGTTCCGCAGCAGCACCGGCGAGATCCACACGGTGCGGGGGAGCGGGGCCGTCCGGCTGGCCGGCGCGCGGCCGAAGCTCGAGCAGAGCAAGATCGTGGCGAGAGACACCGACTACAGCCTGGACAGCGTCGTGGTCGACGGCTCGAACGTCGTCGACGCCGGCCGGCAGCGCTTCCGGCCGAGCCGGACCCGAGCCGTCTCCCTCGTCCTGCAGCTGCGCTCGGTACGCGTGCAGGCGCACGACTTCCTGTTCGGGTACGCCACCGGCGCGGGACTGCGGCTGACCTACCCCGACGGGCACTCCGAGCGGTTCCCGTTCGGTCCGGATCGGGAGGTCTCGCTGGAGAACCTCGCCCGTGGCACCTACGAGATGAGCGTCGAGGGTGCGGGCTACTCGTTCGCCCGTCCGGTGGCCCTGTCCCGCAGCCAGTTCGTCGACCTGCGTGTCGTGTCGTACCCGGACATCGCCGTCGTTGCTGTCCTGCTCCTGCTCACGCTGGGCGGGCTGGTCGCGATCGGGCGGCGACCCCGCCGGGTGCCTCGCCCGCCGTCCGCGGGTGCGGCGACGGCCGTGGTCGCGCTGCTCGCCGCCGCCGCTGTCCTGCTTCCCAGCGGCTCTGCGCGGGCGGAGCCGGCCGCGCCGGCCGGTCTGTCGGCCTCGCTCGTCGCGGCCGGCGAGACCGTGCAGGACCGGCCGCTGCCTCTGCTGGCGTACTACTACATCTGGTTCGACCGCCGCTCCTGGGATCGGGCGAAGATCGACTACCCGCTGCTCGGACGCTACAGCAGCGACGACGCCACGGTGATGCGGCAGCACATCCGGACCGCGAAGGCAGCCGGGATCACCGGCTTCATCGTCAGCTGGAAGGCGACGCCGACCAACGACCGACGGCTGAAGCTGCTGACCGAGGTCGCGCGCTCCGAGCGCTTCACCCTGGCGCTGATCTACCAGGGCCTCGACTTCTCCCGCAACCCGCTGCCAGTGCGGCGGATCGCCGCCGACCTGCGGGCATTCGCGGCGAAGTACGGCGGCGACAGCGTCTTTCGCATCTACGACCGGCCACTGGTGATCTGGTCCGGCACCTGGAAGTACAGCCGGCAGTCCATCGGGCAGGTGACGGCGGAGGTCTCCGACCGGCTGCGCGTCCTGGCCTCGGAGAAGGACATGGCCGGCTACGGCCGGGTCGCCGACCTCGTCGACGGCAACGCGTACTACTGGTCGTCGGTCAACCCGGACCGGCACCCCGGCTACGCGCGCAAGCTCGCCGCGATGGCCAGCGCGGTGCACGCCCACCGCGGCCTGTGGATCGCGCCGTTCGCACCCGGCTTCGACGCCCGGCTGGTCGGCGGGACCTCGGTGGTGGACCGTCGGGACGGGCGGACGCTGCAGCGCGAGTACGCCACCGCGATGGGCTCGTCGCCGGACGCGATGGCGCTGATCAGCTGGAACGAGTTCTCCGAGAACACCCACGTGGAGCCGAGCCGGCACTACGGCACGCGGTACGTCGACGTCCTGCGCGACCTGACGGCGGCCCCGGCGCCGGCGCTGGGGGCTCTCGGCGCCGACTCCAGCGACCCGTCTCCCGCCGGCGCCGGGCCCACCGGGTTCCTCCTCGTGTGCGTGGTGTTCGGCTTCCTGCTCCTCACCGGAGCGGGGCTGCTCCTGCGCCGCCGCGCCGCCGCGGCCGAGCCGGTGCGCCCCGCGAGCCGGCGCCCAGGCGGACCGGCCCGGCGACGTGCCCACCGGCGCCGGTCCCGCTGGCCGCGGATGCTGCGCATGACGCTCGGCCTCGTCGTGGTGGCGGCCCTCCTGGTGGGGGTCGTCCGGATCGCGGGCAGCACGCCGGCCGGCTCACCCCCGCCGCCGCTCGCGGCGGCCCTGCCGGCACCGCCGGCGCGCTATCTCGGTGCGCTCGCCTCCGGCGCCGACCACGCCGAGGTCGCGGCGGCCGGGGACATCGCCTGCCCTGCCGACCGGGCCGGGCTCACCGACGAGGAGCTGGACCGGCCCGACTCCTGCCACACCGGAGCCACCGCGGACCTGCTGCGCCGGCTGGGGCCGGACGCGGTGCTGACGCTGGGGGACAACCAGTATCCGAACGGGAGCCTGTCGCGCTTCCTCGCCGGCTACGACAAGACCTGGGGCCGGTTCAAGTCGATCACCCACCCGATCCCGGGCAACCACGAGTACGGCTCGCCCGGTGCGCGGGGCTACTTCAGCTACTTCGGGCGCGCCGCGGGCGACCCCGACGAGGGCTGGTACAGCTTCGACCTGGCCGGCTGGCACCTCGTCGCCCTGAACTCCGAGTGCGACCACGTCGGCGGCTGCGGCGCCGGGTCCCCCCAGCAGCGCTGGCTGGAGGCGGACCTGGCCACGCACCCGGCCGCCTGCACCCTGGCGTACTGGCACCGGCCGCGCTACTCGTCCGGCTCGCACGGCAGCGACGCGCACTACGACGCCTTTTGGACGACCCTCCACCGTGCCGGTGCCGACGTCGTGCTCAGTGGGCACGACCACGCTTACGAACGGTTCGCGCCGCTGCGGCCCGGCGGCGCGGTCGACCACGCTCGAGGGCTGCGCGGCTTCGTGATCGGCACCGGCGGCGACAGCCACACCAAGTTCCACGCCATCGTGCCCGGTAGCGAGGCCAGGGTGACCGGGGTCTACGGGGTGCTGCTGCTCACCCTGCGTCCGGACGGCTATGACTGGAGGTTCGTCTCCGAGCCGACGGGGCGGGTGCTCGACTCCGGCTCCGGCCGCTGTCACTAGGCCGCCCTGGTCAGCTGGTCACTCCAGGTTCGCAACCGCTGCCGACCGCGGTCATCCTCCCTCGGTCGGCGAGACGTGGACGTCGCCGCCACTGGAGGTCGCGGTCACCTGCCGCCGCGAGGCGGGATCCGCGGGTACGTCGACGGTGTGGTCGCCTCCGCTCGAGCTGGCGTCCACCCGGTAGCCGCCGTCGACGCGCGGCAGCCTCACGTCCACACCGCCTCCGCTACTGCGGGCGTCGACCAGGTCGGGCGGGGTGGTGAAGGTCAGCCGCACGCCGCCTCCGGACGAGTCGGCCCGGGCCTGCGGACCACGCAGCCGGTCGCCCTCAATGCCGCCTCCGGAGGACTTCAGCTCGACGGACCCCGCGGCATCCGCGACGGTGATGCCGCCCCCCGAGCTGGACGCGTGCACGTCTCCGGTGGTGTCGTCGAGCGTGACCGAGCCGCCGGAGCTGTCGGCGTCGATCGCACCGGAAACGCCGCGCACCGTGATCGAGCCGCCGGAACTGTCGGCCTTGACCCTGAAACGTGAGGGAATGGTGATCTGGTAGTCCACCGAGCAGACACCCCCGAACGAGCGGCATGAGGCCGACAGCCGCACCCCGTCCGGTCCAACCGGGCCAGGCCGAGCACCAGGCGGGGCGTGAGCAGCAGCAGGACCAGGCCGAGCAGGCCCACCACCGCGGTGGACCACCAAGACCGGACTGTGATGCCGAAGCCGAGCGCGGCGCCGCCGTTGGGCAGCGCCCAGTTGTAGATCGGCAGCGTGAGCAGTGCGAGCGACCCGGACCAGAGGGCCAGCGTCAGCACGAACTGCGCCGCGGCGAGCGGCAGCCGGAGCACGTGGTATGCCGCCTCCCGCCAGCTCGCCGACGACGATGCCCGGGTCCGCAGCCGGGCGAGCGGGCTGCCGGGCAGCCGCCGCGGCTGCGACTCGGGGATTCGCACGCCGAGGGTCAGCGCGAACCGGGACCGCTCGAGCCGGCCGAACAGTCGGGAGAGCCACAGCGTGACGCCCAGCAGCGGCACGCCGACCAGGAACATCGGCGTCAACCCCATCGACACCGTCAGCAGCACCGTGATCAGGACGAAGCTCGGCAGGCTCACCCAGATGCCGACGAGCAGGTGGGTGGTGGCCAGCCAGGCATCGGGCGCCACCAGCTCGCGCAGCGGCCCGCGGGAGTCGGCGCCCACTCCGGTCCCGGTCGGCCCCGACCGCGCCACCACCCGTCGCCTCCCTCGGCCCGGTCCGACCCGACGGCGTCGATGCCGTCTGCGGTCACGGTAGAGACCAGTACCGACGGTTCCCATCCCGCCAGCCGGCGGGCTGGAGGTGGGGTCATCCCCAGGCCCAAGACGGGTGTCCACGCCAGAGACGGCGCGGAGCGGTGGTGATGGTCGCCGTCTTCTCGTTCTTCGCCCCGGTGCCGGTGGGACAGCCGTCGCCGAGGTCGCTGGCAGGCGCTGTCGCCCGCTGACAGCGCCTGCCAGCGGTCTGTGCGCGTCCCGCCAGCCGCAGCAGGCAGCCTGCCTCCAGAGGTTCGGGGCGCTCCCGGGTCAGGCAGACGAGGAGGATCGGTGACGTACGCGATCGAGGCGGAGGGCCTGGTCAAGCGGTTCGGCGGGACGACAGCGCTGGCTGGGGTCGACCTGGCCGCGCGCCCGGGCACGGTGCTCGGGGTGCTGGGGCCGAACGGCGCGGGCAAGACCACCGCGGTCCGGGTGCTGGCGACGCTGCTCCGGCCGGACGCGGGCCGGGCCCGGGTGTCCGGGCACGACGTGGTCGCCGACGCCGGACGGGTGCGGCGGCTGATCGGCCTGACCGGCCAGTACGCGTCGGTGGACGACGACCTGACCGGGCTGGAGAACCTGACCCTGATCGGCCGGCTGCTCGACCTGACCGGCCGGGACGCCCGGCGCCGGGCGGCCGACCTGCTCGAGCGCTTCGACCTGACCGAGGCCGGCGGCCGGCTCGCCCGCACGTACTCCGGCGGGATGCGGCGGCGGCTCGACCTGGCCGCGAGCCTGGTCGGCCGGCCGTCGGTGATCTTCCTCGACGAGCCGACCACCGGCCTCGACCCGACGAAGCGTGAGGAGGTCTGGAACACCGTGCGCAAGCTGGTGCGCGACGGCGCCACCGTGCTGCTGACCACGCAGTACCTGGAGGAGGCTGATGCGCTCGCGGACGAGATCTCCGTGTTCGACCGCGGCATGGTGATCGCGCACGGCACCCCGCACGAGCTCAAGCGGGTCGTCGGCGGCCAGAGCCTGGAGGTCCGGCCCGCGGACGAGGCCCGGCTGGCCGAGGTCGGCGCGGTGCTCGCCGCGGTTTCCGGGCGCACGCCGGAGTCGCCGAGCCGTAGCGTGCTCCGGGTGGCGGTGGACGACGACGCGGCGCTGACCGTCGCGGTCCGGCGGCTGGCCGACGCCGGGATCGCGGTGACCGAACTGTCCCTGCGGCTGCCCGGCCTCGATGCGGTCTTCGCCGCGCTGACGGGCCAGATCCGTACGGGCGAGTCCACAGAGGAGGAGGCGGCATGACCGCGACCCTGACCCTGGGGCCGGAGGCGCCGGCCGCCGCCGAACCCGAGGCTGCCCGGCCGTTCGGCCTGCTGCGGCACAGCCTGGCGCTGGCGCAGCGCAACGTGCTGAGGATCCGGCGCACGCCCGAGCAGTTCTTCGACGTCACCCTGCAGCCGGTGATCTTCGTGCTGCTGTTCGTGTACGTCTTCGGCGGCGCGATCGCCGGCTCCACCCACGGCTACCTGCAGTACGTGCTGCCTGCGATCATGGTCCAGACCGTGCTGTTCTCGTCGCTGAGCATCGGGGTGAACCTCAACGGCGACATCAAGAAGGGCGTGTTCGACCGGTTCCGGTCGCTGCCGATCCCGCGGCCCGCCCCGCTGGTCGGCGCGGTGCTCGCCGAGGTGGTCCGGTTCGCCGTCTCGGTGGTCGTGTTGCTGGCGTTCGGGTACGCGCTGGGCTTCCGGATCGGCACCGACCCGCTGTCCGCGCTCGCCGCGTGCCTGCTCGTCATCGGCTTCGCGCTCGCGCTGTGCTGGGTCTTCGTCTTCCTCGGCATCATCTTCCGGGAGGCCGGCGGGGTGCAGGGGGTCGGGTTCCTGGTGATGTTCCCGCTCACCTTCGGCAGCAGCATGTTCGTGCCGACCGCGTCGCTGCCCGCCTGGCTGCAGGGCTGGGTCGAGGTCAACCCGGTGACCCACCTGGTCGAGGCGGCCCGTGGGCTGATGGTCGGCGGACCGGTGGCGACGCCGGTGCTGCAGTCGCTGGGCTGGGCTGCCCTCGTGCTCGCGGTGTTCGTACCGCTGGCCGTGCGCGCCTACCGGCGCAAGGCCTGATTGGGCGGCTCGGGGTCGGCTGGGGTGGGGGTGGCGTCGCCGCCGAGCAGGGCCATCGCCTGCTGGCGCGGGAGCGCGGCCCCCTCGCCGTACAGCCGGTCCAGCTCGTCCGGGCCGAGCGCCTCGGTCAGCCGGCGGCGCAGCTGGACCACCTGGGGGTCGCTCCGTTCCTCCGTCCCTCGCAGCGCGAGGGCGGCGCCGAAGGTCCTCGCGGCCAGCCCGAGGTCGCCGTTCAGCAGGGCCACATACGCCGCGGCAAGGGCGACGTGCCCCATCACGGGCATGTCCCGGTTGGCACCGGGCAGCGCCGCAGCCTCGGCGATCCGCGCACCGGCCCGCTCCACCTCGCCGTCGTCGGCGTCCAGAACGGCCAGCGCCACCAGCACCATGGCCCGTACCTGGGGCGGGCCGCCGGCGATGGCCTCGCTGCGCTCCAGGCCCGACTCGGCCAGACGTCGCGCCTCGGTCCGGTCACCCGACTGCCGGGCGAGATCGGCCAGCGCCAGGTCGGTGACGACGAGCCCGAGCCCCGAGCCGGACCGCTCCACCTCGGCACGTGCGGCGTCCAGCTCGGCGCGCGCCCGGTCCACCTCGCCGGCCCGGGCGTAGACCGCGGCCAGCCGGGTTCGGGTGTACGACACGTCGTCGCGCGCGGTGATCTCCGCCATCAGCCCGCGAGCCTCCGCGTACGCGGCCAGGGAGCCGTCGAGGTCGCCCCTCGGCGAGCAACGCGCTTCCCAGCGACGCCAAGCTGTTCGCCAGGCCCCACCGCTCGCCGACCTCCCGGTAGCCCTCCAGCGCCCGCTTGAGGCTGTCGCGGTAGTCGTCGAACCGGCCCTCGTTCTCGTACAGCATCGCGGCAAGGAAGTGTCGCGTTGCCCTCGCCCACGGGTCGCGGGACTCCGGGCGCACGGCCAGCAGGGCCAGCGCGTGCGGCTCCTCGTCGCCCAGTATCGCCGCGACGGGCTCGACCAGTCCCAGCATCGGGTGCTCGGCCCAGGAGTCGGCCGCGAGCGCCTTCGCCTCCTCCATTCGACCGCGCAGGCCGGCGAAGTCGTGCCAGGCCGCCGCGCTGCTGACGGCGCCCATGACCAGGCACACCGCGCGGGCCTCGGGTGGCGCCTCGCCGGGTAGGTCGGCGACCGCACCGAGCAAGGTCGCCGCCTCCGCGTGGTGTCCCAGCAGCGTCC
Source organism: Mycobacteriales bacterium (assembly GCA_035636875.1). GTDB lineage: Bacteria > Actinomycetota > Actinomycetes > Mycobacteriales > CADCTP01 > CADCTP01. Next base: position 11,088 of record DASPYH010000233.1, read on the forward strand.
AGTACCAGGCCAGCGCCGCCCCCATCCTGATGGCCGTGTCCGCGTCGCCGACGTCCGTCGCGAAGCGCATCGCGGCGAGCAGGTTGTCCCGCTCGGCGGTGAGCCGGGCGATCCAGGCGACCTGCTCCGGGCGGCGCAGGTGCGGCTCGGCCTCCTCGGCGAGGGCGAGGAAGTGGGCCGCGTGGGCACGCCGGGCCGCCGCGACCGCGTCGGCGGCGGCGAGCTGCTCCAGGCCGTACTCGCGCAGCGTCTCGAGCATCCGGTAGCGCGGTTCCCGGCCCCCGACCGGCTGCAGCAACGACTTGTCGACCAGGGCTGCGAGCAGGTCGGGGACGTCCTCCGCGGGCAGGTCCGGCCCGGCGCAGACCTGCGCCGCGCTCTCGGCGGTCAGCCCTCCCGGGAAGACCGCCAGCCGGTCGGCCAGCCGACGCTCCGACTCGGAGAGCAGGTCCCAGCTCCAGGCCACCACGGCACGCAGCGTCTGGTGCCGGGGCAGGGCAGTGCGGCTGCCGCCGGTGAGCAGCCGGAACCGGTCGTCCAGTCGGGCCGCGACATCCTGCACCGGGAGCGAGCGCATCCGGGCGGCGGCGAGTTCGATCGCCAGCGGCAGCCCGTCGAGCCGCCGGCACACCTCCACGGCCGGCCCGACCGTCGTCTCGTCCACCGTGAAGCCTGGCCGCACGGCGGCGGCCCGGTCGGCGAACAGCCGGACGGCCGGGTGCTCCAGGGCCTCGGCGGCGGCACTCGACGGGCCGAGCGGGGGCAGGCCGAGCGGTGCCACCGGGGCGAGGGCCTCGCCGGTGATGCCAAGCGGCTCCCGGCTGGTGGCCAGCACCTGCAGGCGGGGACAGCGGGCGAGCAGTTCGCCGGCGGTCGAGGCGGCGGCCGCCACCAGGTGCTCGCAGTTGTCCAGCACCAGCAGCGCACGCCGGCTGCCGAGCGCCTCCACGAGCCGGCTGAGCGCGTCCCGCGGAGCCCACGCCTCTGTCTCGCGCGACCTCGCCTCCTCCCGGAGCCTCGGCTCGCGCAGTCCGACGGAGCCGAGGACGGCCTGCGGCACGTCGTCGGCGCCGGTCACCGGTGCCAGCTCGGCCAGCCAGATGCCGTCCGGAAACCGGCCGAGGGCGCGGGCGGCGGCCTCGACAGCGAGTCGGGTCTTGCCCCCGCCGCCCGGACCGACCAGCGTCACCAGCCGGTGCCGGGACATCTGGTCCGCGAGGCCCGCCAGTTCCCCGTCCCGCCCGACGAAGCTGGTCAGCTGCGCCGGCAGGTTCGTCGGCGGCCCGGCGGCGCCCCGCGGGGCTGGGGTGAGTCCCGGGTCGGCACGCAGCACCCGCAGGTGGACCTCGGCCAGCGCCGGCGACGGGTCCACGCCCAGCTCGTCTGCCAGGCGGCGGCGCACCTCCTCGTACGCCGCCAGCGCGTCGGCCTGCCGCCCCGCCGCGTAGAGCGCCCGGACCAGCAGGCCCTGCAGCCGCTCCCGGAGCGGGTGCCGGGCGGCCGCCCCTTGGATCTCGGCGAGCACGTCGGCGTGCCGGCCCAATGCCAGCTCCGCCTCCAGGCGGTCCTCGGTGGCGGCGAGCCTCCGCTCGTCCAGCCGGGCCGCCGCGGCCGCCGCCCACGGCTGACCCCCGGCATCGGCGAGCGCCGGGCCGCGCCACAAGGCCAGCGCGTCGCGCAGGAGGCGAGCCGCCTCGCCGGCGTCGCCGGACACCAGCGCGCCGTGCCCGGCGCGGGCGAGCCGGTCGAAGCGGGTGGCGTCGACCGCGTCGGCGCTCAGCGCGAGCCGGTATCCGGCCGGGCCGGACTCGACCAGCGCGGGGCCCGGCAGCGCGCGA
>DASPYH010000234.1:0-2001 GCA_035636875.1 Mycobacteriales bacterium
CCGACGGTGAGCAGGTCGTCCAAGGTGACCCGGGTGAGGCGGTGCCGGGGATCGCGATCGTGGGACGTCCGGTCACCTCCATCACCGCCGCGAGCCTCGAGCCAAGCGGCCCACCCGTAGGCAGCCGGAGGTTCAGCAGTGGGTGAGCGGGCGAGAACTCGCGGCCGGTCTGACCCGCGCGGGCAGCCCAGCCGGTGAGCATCTCCACCAACTCGGCGTCCGACCCGGCCACCGGCGCCGCGGCCTCCAGCCGGCCGTCGGCGAGTTCCAGCACGACCCGGTCGGCGCCGTGCACGTGAACGTTCTCCACGTCCTCCCGCTCAAGCAGAGGCTGGAGCCGGCCCAGCCCGAACAGCGCCGCTGTCACCGCCCCCGCCAGCGCCCGCTCGGTCTGCCGATCCGGCGCCGACAACCCGGCCGTCACTCTCGACAGGGCCCACCGCTCGAGCTCCTGTCCGACCAGACTCGCCGCCAGCGCGCGCTCGTCCGCGTCGGACCACTCTGCGGAGCCGAGGCGGGCACGGTCAGCCTCCAGCCGGGTGGCCACCCGCGCCCGCAGCTCGGTGACCACGTCCCAGTCCACCCGCGGCCGTGCCGGGGTGCGGAAGGCCGGCCTTGGGTGCGTCGGCTGGGCTGCCCCCGGCACGGCGACGTCGCCGATGACGTCCCACGCCGCCGCGCCGTTGAGGTACCCGGGGTTGCTCATCGCCGGGCGTTCCCTGCCGCCGTCGGCGGATCCAGCGCCGTCCGTTCCGATGTGATCAGGTCGTGCGCCGCAGCCGCCCCCACGGTTGCTGGAGCTACTGCGGCGGCTGCCGTGGCCAGCGGCCGAGCGACGCTGCGGGCCGCGCGGGCCAGCACCGTCCGAGACCACCCCCGCCCCGGCGCGACCCCATCGGACAGCACCGCGGCGGCCCGCGGATCGTCCGGCAGTACGACGCGCACCGGGAGACCTACCGCCCGCCCCACCTCCACCGGGTCGTAGGGGCCCGGGCCGCAGACCAGCAGCGCCACCCGTCGGACGTCCCCGACCGCCGCCTGCACCGCGGCCAGAGCGTGCCGGGCGTGATGTACCCCCCGCAGCGTCGGACGCGTCGCCAGCAACACGACACCTGCCGCGGCGACGAGCGGCCACGGGGTCCCGGCCGAGATTCGGCCGCAGTCGGCAAGCAGGTCCACCCGCGCCGCCTCGCCCTCGCGATCCGCCGCAAGCCCGGGCGTCGCCGTGGCTGCGGCCAGCCGGGTCCAGAGCCGGCCGTCCAGCCCGCCGGACTGTCCGGCGTGCGCCAGCCCGGGCAGCACCGTCAGTCCCGGCACGTCCGGCACGGCCACCACGTGCGGTGCAAGGTCGGCGGCGGTCGCGGCGTCAGTGTGCCGAGTCGCCGCGGCGAAGCTCAGCAGTCCCCGGTCCAATCCCACTCGACCTGCCAGCCAGCCCGGCACGATGTCACCGCCGGCGGGATCCGCGTCGGCGACCAGCACCGGCTTGGACCAGCCGCACGCCAACGCGAGCACGGACGTGGTCGCCCCGGGCGCGCCTTTCGCGCCGACCACCGCCACCAGCGCCACCGCCGCTCACTCCCCACCCGGGGGTAGCAGAATCAGCGCCACCTGGCCGGTCGACGCCAGCGCGGCCACCCGGGGACCCACCTCCCGCGCCACCACCACATCGACGACGGACACGCCGTCGACGTCCACCGCACCCGCCTGCACCACCCGCGCCGGCACCGGCGCACCCGCCGGCTCCGCTCCCGGGTCGCCGGACCTACCCGAGCCGGCGTGATCCCCGGGCACCGGCACGACGAGGACTCGATCCCCGGACGCAGACCTCGTGCCGGCATCTGCCCCGGCCCGGTGGCGACTCCCACCACCTGTTCACCCGCTCGGGGGACCGCGTCGTCGGTGACCTCGCCCGCCGTCACCAGCGAGCCCGGGCGCAGCTCCACCGCCGCGACCCGCCCCACCACCTGATCACGCTCGGCGGCCGGGACCGGGCGCAGC
>DASPYH010000235.1:0-3601 GCA_035636875.1 Mycobacteriales bacterium
TGACGTGCCAGCCGGTGTGGTGTTTGAGCCGGTGGTGGTGCCTGCACAGCGCGAAGAGATTCGCGCCGCTGGTGGGTCCGGCCGGCCAGGGCGTCACATGGTCGAGGTCGCAGCGGTGGGCGGGTTGGCGGCAGCCAGGGAACCGGCAGGTCCGGTCGCGGGCCCGGACTAGCCGGGCGAGCGCGGCGGTCGGGGTGTACCCGGCGGTGGGGGCGATGTGGATGATCGTGCCGGTGGCGGGGTCGGTGAGGATCCGCCGGCACCGACCATCCGCGGCGAGGCGGCGGGCCATGCTGGCGGGGATCGGGCCGTAGCCGGCGAGCTCACCTGGCTGCTCGCAGTCCCCGGCCAGGGTCGCGGCCGGAACGGTGACGTGCACCAGCGCGCCGGGCACCGCCGGTGCGTCGTCGCTGGCTGGGGCAGAGGCGTCGGTGTCGGTGTCGGTGTCGGCGCCACCATCAGGCCCAGCTCGGCCGGTGCCCGCGCTCGTCCCGCCGGCGCCGGGATCGCGGGTGGTTGCGGTGCCGGGGGTTAGGGCGAGGGTGAGTAGGGCGTCGGCGCGGCGGGCGTCCATGCCGCGTCCGTGGGCGGGGGTGGTGCGGGCGAGGTGGTCGAGGCGGGTGTAGACGGCGGTGGCGGTGTCGGCGGGGAGCAGCGCCCACAGTTCGGCCATGCCGTCGGCGGCGGGTTGGATGGTGATCCGGCGGCCGGCGACGGCGTGTTGGTGCCGCACCTGGGCGGCGGCCGGGTCCGCCTCCAGGACGGCGCGGGTGAGCGCGGCGCGTAGTTGCCCGGCGGTCTGCGTCCCGGCGCGGGGGAGTACCCAGGCTTCGACCGCTTGTGCGGTGGTGTCGTCGAGTGGGGTGACCGCGTCGATCACCGCGCGCGCCTTCGGCAGGTCGATGACGCCGTCTCGTAGGGCGGTGGTGGTGGCGGGGAGGCGGGTGAGCTCGACCGCGGTCACGAGCCGGTTCCCGGCGGTGCCGCGGCCGAGCCGGAGCGCGGCGGCGAGTTCGTCGACGGCGAACTCGCTGACCTCCGGCACGCCGGGGTGCCCGGTGTCGGCGTGCCCGGGCGGGTGGTCGAGCAGGTCGCGGGGGCGGCGGTGGGCGAACTCGGCCAGCGCGGCGAGTTGCCCGGCGGCGGCCCAGGCGGCGAGCCGCTCCCAGCCGGCGATGGCGTCGATCAGGTCCGGGTCGCCCAATCCGGCCGCGCTCGTCGTGTCCAGGGCGGCGGCGAGCCGCGGGCCGGGTGGACCGTCGAGCGACGTGTCGAACATGTGTGCGATTCTACCGGGACGGCCCGGCTTCGACCCGGTTGTCCACAACCCCGTTCGGGTGGTGATGAGCTGGCCGCCGGACTGGTTGGATCAGGCAGGTGAGCTGGTTCACCGAGACCGACCTTCGCCGGCTCGCCGGGCAGCGGTCCTTCGCCCGCGGGCAGTCGTACGTCACCGCCGTCTCCGACGTGCGCGACGTGCCCGGCGGGACGGTGGCGACTCTGCAGGACGCGAAGGCGTACCAGGCCCGGCGACGCGAGTGGATCAGACGGTTGTCTCGGGGGCATTCACGGGGCTCGATGTGGATGGTTCAGTCCGGCGGTCGCTCGTACGTCAGCTCGATGCGCCGCTCCCCGTCAGCGGTCCTCGGCACATCTCGGGTCTCGATCTCGCGCAAGCCCTCATCGACGAACGCGGCGAGTTCGGACCGGCTGAGCGGCCAGGGTCGGGACGGCGCCGGCTCGTCGTCCTCCCGGACGAGGCACCGGACCAGCAGTCGACCGCGCGGCCGGACGGTTGCGGCGACGGCCGCCATGCCGGCTCGGCGCTGAGCCGGAGGCAGCGACTGTAGCGTCGCGATCTCGACGACCAGGTCGTACCGGCGGCTCCAGCTCGCAGGCAGCTCGAGCAGGTCGGCCACCCGGTAGTCGACCGTCGAGGCTGGGAAGCGGCGGCGGCACCAGCCGATCGCGGTCGGGGAGAGATCGAAGGCAGTCACCCGGTGGCCGCGTCGCGCCAACTCCTCGGCGTCGTCGCCCAGGCCGCAGGCGATCACCAGCGCCCGCCCGGGCGCCGGGTCGTACCGGCCCAGCCAGGACAGCAGCGTCGGGTTGGGCTGCAGGTGCGCCCAGGGGATGCGCGTGAGGTCAGCGCCGACGGACGCGTAGATCTCCTCGAACTCGCGCAGGCCGGCCTCGGGTCGCGCGTCGTCCGTCACGCCTGGTCAGCCTAGTGGGCCGGTCTGGCGCACCCGCCCCATCCCCGCGTCGTACGGTGGCGGCGTGGCTGACCCCGCCGACCGCCGCCGCCGGGTGCCACGCACCGACTCCGTCCTGGGCGACCCGCGGCTGGACGGTGCGGTCGGCCGGCTCGGGCGGGCACTGGTCAAGGAGGCGGTCACCGCAGCGCAGGATCGGGTCCGGGCCGGAGCGCTGGAGCCGGACGCCCTGGTCGACGCGGTGCTGGACGGTCTGCCCGCCATTCCGGCGACGCTGCGGCCGGTGCTCAACGCGACGGGCGTCCTCCTGCACACCAACCTGGGCCGCGCCCCGCTGTCCGTCGCGGCCCGGGCGGCGATCCTGGCCGCCGCCGGCACCACCGACGTCGAGGTCGACCTCGACACCGGCCGGCGCGGCCGGAGGGGCCGCGGTGCACTGGGTGCGCTGGCCGCGGCGGTGCCGGACGCGCAGGCCGTGCACGTGGTGAACAACGGCGCCGCCGCGCTGGTGCTCGCGGCTACCGCACTCGCGGCCGGCCGGGAGATCGTGCTGGCCCGCGGGGAGATGGTGGAGATCGGCGACGGCTTCCGCATCCCCGACCTGCTCGTCTCCACCGGCGCCCGGCTCAGGGAGGTGGGCACCACCAATCGGGTCACGCTGGACGACTACGCCGCTGCGGTGGGGGCGGACACCGGTTTCATCCTCAAGCTGCACCCGTCGAACTTCGTCCTCACCGGGTTCACGGCCAGCGTCCCGACCGAGGACCTGTGCACCCTGCCGGTGCCCGTGGTGGTCGACATCGGCTCCGGGCTGCTCGCCCGGCACACCGCGCTGCGGGACGAGCCGGACGCGGCCTCGGCGCTGCGGGCCGGCGCAGCCCTGGTCACCGCGAGCGGCGACAAGCTGCTCGGCGGGCCGCAGGCCGGGCTGCTGCTCGGCCGGGCGGCGGAGGTCGAGCGGCTCCGGCGGCACCCGCTGGCCCGCGCGCTGCGAGTGGACAAGCTCACCCTGGCCGCGCTGGAGGCCACGCTGCGCGGCCCCGCGACACCCACGGCCCGCGCGCTGACCGTCACCGTCGAGGAGCTGCGCACTCGCGCGGACCGGCTGACGACCCTGCTGCGGGCCGGTGGAGCGGACGCCATCGCGGTGGACAGCCAAGCGGCGGTCGGCGGCGGCGGCGCCCCCGGGGTGCTGCTGCCCAGCGTGGCGGTCAGCCTGCCGGCCGGATACGCCGGACCGCTGCGGCGTGGGGACCCGGCGGTGCTGGCTCGGGTGGAGCAGGGGCGCTGCCTGCTGGACCTGCGCGCCGTGGACCCGACCGACGACCGGGCACTCCAGCAGGCCGTGCACGTGGTGAACAACGGCGCCGCCGCGCTGGTGCTCG
>DASPYH010000236.1:0-2123 GCA_035636875.1 Mycobacteriales bacterium
CCACGCCCGCCACCGGGGCACCCGTCCGGCAGGCCATCACGATCGACGACCTGGACGGGCGGCTGCTGCCCGCCGCGCCGGCGGTGCACCAGATCGACGGGATCCGGGTCGCCTACGACCAGGCCACCGGTACCGTCATCCGGCCCGACGGGCTGCACACCGGGCTGTCCTACACCGTCCAATCGCGACAGTCCACTGTGGACGTCAACGTGCTCGGCGCCGCCGACGTGCCCAGCGGCGCGAAGGTGTCCCGGTTCCTCGGGCTCGGCCCGGGTACCCCGCCGACGTCGATGTCCGACCTGGCGCAGCGGATCGGCGGGGACGTCGCCGGGGGGTACCAGCGGGCGCTCGCGCTCGAGGACTTCCTCAGTACGCACTACACCCTCGTCAACGACGCGCCCAGCGGCCACGCGTACCCGAACCTGAACTTCTTCCTCTTCTCCCCACCCGCGCTGGGCGGCCAGGAGGGTACCTCCGAACAGTTCGCCGCCAGCTTCGCCGTCCTGGCCCGGATGCTGGGCCTGCCGAGCCGGGTGATCGTCGGCTTCCAGGCTCCGCCGGGCGTCTCCACCGTGCGCGGCCGCGACGCGCTGGCCTGGCCGGAGGTGCTGTTCACCGGCGTCGGCTGGGTACCGTTCGACCCGCTGCCCAAGCCGAATGCCACCCCGGAGCCGGTGGAGTCGTTCAAGCCGAAGCCCAACCCGACAACTCCACCGCCGTCGGCGGTACCGACGATCTCGATCTCCGTGTCGCCGCCGGGGCCGCATCGGTCATCCAGCGCGCCGGCGGCTCTCCCCGCGGCGCCGCTACCGCCCTGGCTGCCCTTTGCCACCGGGGGCGGGCTGTTCGCCCTGCTGCTCGGCGGGCTGGCCGCGGTCGTCCTGCTGCGCCAGGCGCAGCGAAGACGCCGGCTCGACCGGGGCAGTCCCGCCAACCGGGTGGCCGGGGCGTGGCGGGAGGTACTCGACGGGCTGCGCCTGGCCGGCCGGCCGGTCGCGGTACATCTGCCGGCGACCGAGGTGGCCGGCTACGCCAACCGGGTCGGGGCACCCGCGCACGAGCGGCGCCGGGGCACGGTACGGCCGGCGACGCCGCCGCTGGACGAGCTGGCGCTGCTGATCAACCGCGCCACCTACGCGAGCGACGGGCCGACCGAGGAGGACGCGCAACGGGCGAAGGAACAGGCGCTGGCGTACGTCGAGGAGCTGCGCGCCCGCCGGTCCTGGTGGCGCCGCCTACTGTGGCGCGCCGACCCCCGCCCCCTACGCTGGCATTGAACCGCCCGGGCGGGTCAGGATCCGGTCAGCCCGGTCGCGGGTGCTGGCGATGAGCGCGGCATTGGCCTCGTCGCTGCGATGCACCCAGTCGTGGGCGGCAGCCCGGTCCAGCCCCCGGGAGCGCTGGCGGCGCAGCAGCGCGTCGACCCGGGTCGTGGCAGGCGCGTCGACGTACAGGGCGAGGTCGAGCAGGTCCCGCACCGCCGCCCAGGGCGGCCGGGGTAGTAGCAGGTAGGTGCCCTCGACCACGACGGTACGGACGGTGGCCGGTACCGGGATCGCGCTGCCGATCGACTCGTTCAGCGTCCGGTTGAACTCCGGCGCGTACACCACCTCGTCGTCGTCCGGCTCGCGCAGGCGGCGCAGCAGGTTGACGAACCCGGCCGCGTCGAAGGTCGCAGGCGCCCCCTTGCGATCGGCCAGGCCCAGCCGGACCAGCTCGGCATTCGCGAGGTGGAACCCGTCCATCGGTACCATGATGGCCACGTCCGCGCCGTACTCGGTACGCAGTGCCTCAGCCAGCGTCGCGGCCAGCGTCGACTTGCCCGCCGCGGGCGGCCCGGTGATCCCGACCAGGATCCGCCGCCGGTCGGCCTCCAGCAGCGGACGCAGCGCGTCGCGGGCTCCCGCGAGTACGGCCGGATGGGAGTTCACCACGCCGATACGATCCCACCAGCCGGCATCTCACTCCGCCCCGGGGCTCAGCTCTTGGCGCTCGCCTTCGCTCGCGCGGCCGTTGCAGCGCGGCCTTGTCCGCCGCCGCCCGGTCCAGGTCAGCCTGTGCCACCACACCCGGCGGGTGGCGGGCCGGTTGTTCACCGAACGTGTTTGGGTAGAGTCGGCCAG
>DASPYH010000237.1:0-2758 GCA_035636875.1 Mycobacteriales bacterium
AGCCGAGGTCGACCACCCAGGCCGGCCGCCGCGCCGCCACCCGGGCCACCAGCTCGTGGAACGGCCGCCCGCGCTCGTCGGCGTACCGCCCGTACTGGACCGGATCCCACACCGCGCGCTCCTCTCGACCCGAGATCCTCCCGGGCCGCTCGCCGACCGCGCCGCCGGGCCACCGGGCTGCGTGCGGCGTTGCTCCGATGCGACCGCTCCCGAGCCACCGCGATGCGGCCGGTGACGCGGCCTGCGGCTCCGCCCGTCCCGGCCGACTCTGTCGGACCGGGCGGATACAGTCGGCTCGTCAGCTACCGTACGAGCGGGGGAGCAGCCATCGCCGCGGACCGGGACCGGAGCGACGCCGCGGGCAGCGGCGCCGCCGGTTCCGACGAGCCGATCGGCGCGCCGGCCGGGTGGCTGGTCGGCGCGTCATCCGACGGCCCCGCGGTGGCCGAGGACGACGCGGTGCTGGTCTCCTCGGTGCAGAAGATCCGCGGCGTCCTGCGGGGCCGCGACTTCCGCCGGCTCTGGCTCGTCATGACCTTCTCCAGCTTCGGCGACTGGCTCGGCCTGCTCGCCACCACCGCGCTGGCCGCGGAGCTGGCGAACGGCTACGCGGCGGCGAACTTCGCCCTCGGCGGCGTCCTGCTCGTGCGGCTGCTGCCGTCGGTGATCTTCGGGCCGCTCGCCGGTGCGTTCGCCGACCGCTTCGACCGCCGGAAGATGATGGTCGCCGCCGACCTCACCCGGTTCGTGCTCTTCGCCTCGATCCCGCTCGTCGGCACGCTGTGGTGGCTGTTCGTCGCCTCCTTCCTGATCGAGTGCGTCAGCCTCTTCTGGATCCCGGCGAAGGAGGCGTCCGTCCCCAACCTGGTCCGCCGCGACCAGATCGAGGCGGCCAACCAGGTCAGCCTGGTGACGACCTACGGGATCACCCCGGTGGCGGCGGCGCTGGTCTTCTCGGCGATGGCGCTGATCACCCGGGCGCTGGCCAACTCGGTCCCGTTCTTCGACACCAACCGCGTCGACCTCGCTCTCTACATCAACGCGTTGACGTTCCTGGTCTCGGCGCTGACCGTGGCGCGGATCAAGCGGATCAGCGGGCGGTCCACGACCGCGACCGGTCCGTCACCCGGGGTGCTCCGGCTGCTGCGGGAGGGCTGGGCCTTCATCGGTCGCACGCGGCTGGTGCGCGGCCTGGTCGTCGGCATCCTCGGCGCCTTCGCCGCGGGCGGTGCGGTGATCGGCACCGGAAAGACCTATGCGGCGAGCCTGGGTGGCGGCGACGCCTCCTACGGCATCCTGTTCGGTGCACTCTTCGTCGGCCTGGGACTCGGCATGGGGCTCGGGCCGCGGGTCGCACGTGACTTGTCGCGGCGGCGGCTGTTCGGCCTGTCCATCGTCTTCGCCGGTGCCTGCCTGGTGCTGGTGTCGTTCATGCCGCACCTGGCGCTCAGCCTGATCTGCGTGATCGGCGTGGGCTTCGGCGCCGGCACGGCCTACCTGTCCGCTGCGACGCTGCTCGGTCGCGAGGTGGCCGACGAGGTCCGCGGCCGGACCTTCGCCTTCGTCCAGTCGCTGGTGCGCGTCGACCTGATCCTCACGCTGGCGGCCGCGCCCTTGCTGGTCGGCGTTCTCCGGCAGCGGCACGTCGATCTCGGGTTCGTCGCGTTCACCGTCGACGGCGCGCGCATCCTGCTCGCGGTCGCCGGTCTGCTCGCCATCGTCGGTGGCATCGTGTCCTACAAGCAGATGGACGACCGGCGCGGGGTCCCGGTCGTGCAAGACGTGGTCAGCGCGGTGCGGGGCGACACGACCACCCGACGGCGGCTGTCCAGGGGCGGCATGCTGATCGCCTTCGAGGGTGGTGAGGGGTCCGGGAAGTCGACCCAGGCCAGCAGGCTCGCCGACTGGCTCGCCGAGCGAGACGTCGGGGTCACCGTCACCCACGAGCCCGGCGCCACCGACCTCGGTGCCAGGGTGCGCGACATCCTGCTCGACTCCGGCGACGGGTCCCTGACCCCTCGGGCGGAGGCGCTGCTGTTCGCCGCCGACCGCGCCCACCACGTCGACACCGTCATCCGGCCGGCGCTCGACCGCGGCGACGTGGTGATCACCGACCGGTACGTGGACTCCTCGCTGGCCTACCAGGGGGCCGGCCGCGCACTGTCCGTCGACGACATCCGCCGGCTGTCCCGGTGGGCGACCAACGGCCTGCGCCCCGACCTGACGGTGCTGCTCGACGTCGACCCGGAGATCGGCCTGGCCCGGGCCCGCTCGAGCGGGCGGGAGCACGACCGGCTGGAGCGGGAGTCCCTCGAGTTCCACCAGCGGGTGCGGCACGCGTTTCGGGCCCTGGCCGATGCGGCGCCGGACAACTACCTGGTCGTCGACGCGAGCCGGCACCCCGAAGCGGTGGCGGCGGTGGTACGGGCCACCGTGGGCAAGCGGCTCGCGGCCAGGCTCGCGGCCCAGCGACCCGCGCGGAAGGCCGGGCGAGAGGGAGGACGGCGGCGGTTCCGGCCGCGGCCACGGCCACGGCGGTCGCGCGCCGACCGCGAGGGACCGCTGCGCCGCCCGCCGTTCGCAACCCCGTCCGCCGTCGCCTCGCCCCTGCGTCAGACCGCCGGGTCCGGCGACATCACGCAGACCAGGGCCGGTGACTCCGCGCGCAGCACGGGTCTCGACGGTGCCGGGGCAGTCCCCGCCGCCGCGCCCGCTGACCCGAGGCAACCCTCCCGTGACCTGGCGACCCCGAGCACGA
>DASPYH010000238.1:0-9978 GCA_035636875.1 Mycobacteriales bacterium
GAGCGGCAAGGGCGACAAGTTCCTCAACCCGGGCCTCCGGTACGGCGCCGGCGACTGGAAAACGAAGATCGACCGGATCAGCCTCGGCCTGGCGCTCGTGCTCGGCACCGCCGGGCTGCCGCACATCCTCATGCGCTTCTACACCGTGCCCACCGCCAAGGACGCGCGCCGCTCGGTGAACTGGGCCATCGGCCTCATCGGCGCCTTCTACCTGATGACCCTGGCCCTCGGCTTCGGCGCCGCCGCGCTGGTCGGGACGGCCAAGATCAAGGCCGCGAACCCGGGCGGCAACACGGCCGCGCCGCAGCTCGCCGAGCAGCTCGGCGGCGGCACGGGCACCACCGGCGGCGCGATCTTCCTGGCGTTCATCGCGTCGGTGGCGTTCGCGACGATCCTGGCCGTGGTCGCCGGGCTCACGCTCGCGTCGTCCTCGTCGGTCGCGCACGACCTCTACGCCAACGCCTTCCGTCGCGGCCAGGTCGGCGAGCGCGACGAGGTGACGGTGGCCCGGGTCGCTGCCTTGGTGATCGGCGCGGTGGCGATCGTGCTGTCGATCTTCGCGCAGAACCTCAACGTGGCCTTCCTGGTCGCGCTGGCGTTCGCGGTCGCCGCGTCCGGCAACCTGCCGGCGATCCTCTACAGCCTGTTCTGGCGACGGTTCAACACCCAGGGCGCGGTCTGGGCGATCTACGGCGGGCTGGTCACCGCGGTCGTGCTGGTGATCTTCTCGCCGGTCGTGTCGGGGTCGACCACCGCCATGATCAGCGACCGGAAGTTCGACTGGTTCCCGCTGGAGAACCCCGGCATCATCTCGATCCCGGCCGGGTTCTTCTTCGGCTGGCTGGGGACGATGCTGTCCAGGGAGCGCGACGACGCGAAGTACGCCGAGCTCGAGGTGCGAGCGCTGACGGGGGTCGGCGCCCACTAGGGGTCACCCGGAGAAGGCCGCGGCGCCGGTGGGTGGTCGGTCCCCCACCGGCGCCGCTCCGATGCGCGAGCCGCGGCGCAGTCGCGCCGATGGCTCGCGGCGCGGCTGGGCCGCCGGCCTCGTGGGGCCGCGGCGAATGGCAGGATATTGGACATGCGGTTCGCAGGAGTGCCGACGGTCGACGCGACGCGGGTGCCGGACGACGCGACCTTCCTCGACGTGCGGGAGGACGACGAGTGGGCGGCGGGGCACATCGCCGGGTCCACCCATGTACCGATGAGCGAACTGGTCGCCCGGGTGGCGGACGTGCCGCCGGCCGACCCGCTCGTCGTCGTCTGCCGGGTGGGCAGCCGGTCCGCACAGGTCGCGGCGTGGCTGCGCAACCAGGGCCGGGACGCGCACAACCTCGGCGGCGGGTTGGACGCCTGGGCCGCGGCCGGGCGCCCGCTGGTCACCGCCGCCGGCGACCCCGGGGCGGTGCTCTGACTTCAGCCGGTCAGCTCGGCAAGCCGGAGCGTCACCGGGAACGGCTCGGTCAGCTCGAGGACCGTCCCACCGCGGCCCACCGCCTGCTCGACGTACTCGTCGCCCTTCAGCCGCAGCGCGGTGACCCGCACCTCGGGAACGTGCTCGAGGATCCAGTAGTGCTCGATTCCCATCCGGGCGTAGAGCGCCCGCTTGGTGATCCGGTCGTGCGTCACCGACGACGGCGACACCACCTCCACCACGAGCACCACGTCGGCCGGGTCGAGGTTGCGCGGCGCCCGAGCGAGCACCTCCTCGCGAATGACCAGGGCGTCCGGGATCAGGTACTGCGTCGCGCCTCGCTGGACGTGGACGCCCACGTTGCCGGCGATCACCCGCATCCCGGACGGCACGCTCGCCTGAAGCGGCCAGAGGATCTCCGTCGAGACGAGCTGATGCAGGAACATCGGTGGCGGCGACACGTGCAGGCTCCCGTCGACGATCTCGTAGCGGAGGCCGTCGTCCGGGAGTTTCTCCAGGTCCTCGAAGGTCCACGGCCGATCCAGTGGCCGCAGCACCTCCTCGTACGTCATGGGCTCCATGGTCGCAGAAACAGCCATGGGACAGAACTGTAGAGAGATCGGCTCAGCGGCCGCCGGTGTTGTCCACAGGCTGGAGCAGGTGCTGGTGCGAGACCACGTCGAGGGCGAGGGTCTTGTAGCCGGCCGCCTCGAAGAGCACGACGACCCGGTCGCCCTCCTCGTACGTCTGCACGCTGCCGAGCCCCCACCGTGGGTGCCGCACCCGCTGGCCGAGCGTGAAGGGCCGGTCGTCGGACTCCACGCTCTCGCCGCGGTCGCAGTTGTCGCAGTGGCCGCAGCGCTGCCGGTGCTCCTCGCCGAGCAGCTCGAGCACGATGCGGCGCCGGCAGTCGGTGGTGTCCGCGTACGTCCGGACCATCTCGACCGCGGACTTCGCGTACTGCCGCTGCCGCTCCCGCAACTGCACTGCCGCCTCCGCGAGCTCGGCGGCGGGGGTCCCCCGGGTGGGCGGTGCGGCCGCCACCCTGCGGTCCTTGCCGCGGCGCACCGCCCCGGCGCTCTCCAGGGCATTCAGCGCGGCGGTGAGCCGTCCGGTCCGCAGGCCGGTGCTGGACGCCAGCACGCTCGGTGACACGGGCCCGTCGGCCCGGACCACCTCGAGCACCCCGGCGAGCTCCGGCACGCCCGGTCCGGCCCCGCCCGCGAAGAACCGCGGCAGGCGAAGGTCGGACGGCAGGTAGAACAGCGCGGCCCGGGCCGGCTCGCGGTCCCGGCCGGCCCGCCCGATCTCCTGGTAGTACGCGTCCAGGGACTCGGGCGGCTCGGCATGGAAGACGAAGCGCACGTCCGGCTTGTCGACCCCCATCCCGAAGGCGCTGGTCGCCACGATCACCTCGACCTGGCCGGTCATAAAGGCGTCCTGCGCGGCCTCGCGGTCCCCGCGTGGAAGCGCGCCGTGGTAGTGCACCGCATCGACGCCGTTGTCCCGCAGCAGCTGCGCGATCTCCTCCGTACCCCGGTGGGTGGCGGCGTAGACGATCCCCGGACCGCCGGGCTCGACCACGCCGGAGCCGGTGGGCAGCCGGGGCGGCTCGTGCGTCGGCGGCCCGTACGCGTCGATCTCCTCGTGGTCCGGCTCGCCGTGCATCGCCAGCAGCACCTGCCGGACCAGCTCCTCGCGCTTGGCGTCCTCGGAGCCGACCAGATCGACGCCGAGCCAGATGTTCGGCCGGTCGGCGTCCCGGACCACCACGGCGGGGTCGCGCATGCCCAGCCGGTCGGTCACCTCCTGGCGCACCCGCGGCGAAGCGGTCGCCGTCAGCGCGAGCAGTCGCGGCTCGCCGAGGGCCCGGAACGCCGAGCCCAGGCCGAGGTAGTCGGGCCGGAAGTCGTGACCCCACTCGCTGATGCAGTGCGCCTCGTCGACCACCGCGAGCGAGACCGGGGACCGGCGCAGCTCGCCCAGCACCTCCTCGTTGGCCAGTTGCTCGGGCGCGAGCAGCAGGAACTCGATCCGGCCGGCGGCGAAGTCGCCGAGCGCCTGCCGGCGCTGCCGGGCCGGCAGCGAGGCGTTCAGCACGGCCGCGCGCTCGCCCGCGGCGTGCAGGGCCCGCAGCTGGTCGTGTTGCAGCGCGATCGTGGGCGAGACCACCAGGGTCGTGCCATCGATCAGCTTGGCGGCCACGGTGTAGATCAGCGTCTTGCCGCTGCCGGAGGCCAGCACCGCCAGCGTGTCCCGGGCGAGCACCGACTCGATCGCCTCCGCCTGGCCCGGGCGCAGGTCCGCGGTGCCGAGCACCTCCCGGACGGCCTGGCGGATGGCGGCGCTGGTCACCCGCCGACGCTACCCAGTCGGAGCGTGGCCGACACCGCGGCGCCCGCTCGAGCGGCTCCGCCAGGAACCGGGACGGAAGGCGCCGGTGGCTGTTCGCGTCCCCGGACGTTACGGTGGCCGCACCACACGCGGGAGTCCGGGGCACCGGGCTGAGAGGGCAGCTGAGGCCGCTGTCGACCGTCGGAACCTGTCCGGGTCATGCCGGCGTAGGGAGCGTGCGAGTGACCGCCACCACAGACCGCCCGACCGAGGCTCCAGCCACCCTGGTGGAGGAGCAGCCTCGCCCGCTCGGGCTGACCGACCAGCTGGGGCTGTGGGCCAACCTCGGCATCAGCCTGCTCATCCCGGTCACCGCGACCTTCCTGGTCGTGCCCGGCCAGTCCCTCCTGGCCACGGTGACGGCGATCGTCGTCGGCACGGTCGTCGGCTGCATCCTGCTGGGCCTCGTCGCCCGGGCCGGTGCCGAGACGGGCGTGCCCACGATGGTGCTGCTGCGCGGCCTGCTCGGGCGTACGGGGTCGTACGCGCCGACCACGCTCAACCTGCTGCAATGCGTGGGCTGGGCGACCTACGAGGTGTGGATCATCTCGTTCGCCGCCCACGCGGTCTACGACCGGATCCCGCGCTGGGTCTACGCGCTGGCCGCCGGCGGCGTCGCCACGGCGATGGCGCTGCGCCCGCTCGGCTCGGTGCGGCTGCTCAAGCGGATCGCGGTGGTCGCGGTGGTGGCCAGCTCGGCGTACTTCCTGATCGAGGCGCTGCGCCGGCCTCTCGGCGACCTCTCCGCGGGGAGCTGGACCGGCTTCTGGACCTCGACCGACCTGGTGATCGCGCTGCCGGTGTCCTGGATCCCGCTGGTCGCGGACTACTCGCGGTTCTCCCGGTCCGGCCGGGCGGCCGCGCTCGGAACCGGCATCGGCTACGCGGTGTCCTCGGCGGCGTACTTCCTGCTCGGAGTGCTGGCGCTGCGGGCGTACGGCGACGCCGGGTCCGACGTGATCGGCGCGCTGCTCGCGGTGCCGGCCGGCGCGGTGGCGCTGGTGATACTCGCGGTGGACGAGGTGGACGAGGCGTTCGCCAACATCTATTCCACCGCCACCAGCGCCCAGAACGTGGTGCCCCGCGCGGACCGGCGGCTGCTCGCCCTGGTGGTCGGCGGGGTCGCCACCGCGCTCGCGCTTGCCGTCGACGGCGGCGCGTACGAGCCGTTCCTGTTCCTGATCGGCGCCGTGTTCGTGCCGCTGGCGGCGACGCTGATCGTCGACCTCGCGCTGTCCCACGAGGCGTATGACACGTCGCCAGGCGCGCCGTCCCGATGGCTGATGCTGCTGCCGTGGGCGGCCGGGTTCGTCGCCTACCAGCTCACCGCGCCGACGGTCATCGCGAGCTGGTCGGGCTGGGAGGCCTTCTGGCGCCGCGGCCAGGACCTGCTCGGGATCTCGCCGACCAACGGCTTCTCCGCCTCGGTGGTGGCGCTGCTGGTGGCCGGCCTGGCCACCGTGGTGGTGCGGCGCCTGCCCGGTGGCCGGCGTAGCGTCCGCGCATGAGCGCCTTCACCGACGCGGAGCTCGACTATCTGCGCGGCGGCGGCCTCGCCCGGATCGCCACGGTCGGTCCGGACGGCCAGCCGCACGTCATCCCGGTCACGTTCCACTACAACGCCGACGAGGACACCATCGACGTCGGCGGGATCCGCTTCGGTGCCGGCAAGAAGTGGCGGGACGGGCAGCGGAACCCGCGGGTGACCTTCCTGCTGGACGAGTCCACCGGCCGCAGCGCGAGGGCGATCGAGGTGCGCGGCATCGCCGAGCTGCACGAGACCGGCGGCGACACGATCAACCCGCGGTTCCCCAACTTCGCCCCGCAGTTCTTCCGCATCCGGCCGCGCCGGATCATCAGCTGGGGCGTGGAGGGCGCGGAGACCGGCCGAAATTTCCGGCCGAACGCGCGCAACGTTTAGGGCGTGTCCCGGGGATCTTGGTGGATGCCCTACGGGACGCCCTCGCTCTGGTCGACGGTCGGCAGCTTGTAGTCGATGAACCGGGCGCGCAGGTCCTTCTTGGAGAACTTGCCGACGCTGGTCTTCGGCACCTCGTCGATGAACACCACGTCGTCCGGCAGCCACCATTTCGCCACCCGCGGGCGGAGGAACTCGATCAGTTCGTCATTGCTCGCGCTCGCGCCGGGCTTGAGCACCACCGCGGCCAGCGGGCGTTCGGACCAGCGCGGGTGCGGCACCCCGATCACCGCGGCCTCGGCCACCGCCGGGTGCGCCATCAGGTGGTTCTCCAGCTCGACCGAGCTGATCCACTCGCCACCGGACTTCACCAGGTCCTTCGTGCGGTCGACCAGCCGGATGTTGCCGAACCGGTCCAGCGCGCCGACGTCCCCGGTGCGCAGCCAGCCGTCCGGGGTGAACGACTCGCCGGACCGGTCGTCCCGGTAGTAGCTCGCCGCGATCCACGGGCCGCGCACCTGCAGCTCCCCGGTCGCCTTGTCGTCCCAGGGCAGCTCGTTCGCCGTGCCCGGCTCGACGATGCGGGCCTCGACGCCCACCGGCGGGATGCCCTGCCGGGCGCGGGCATCGGCCAGCTCGTCCTCGCCGAGCCCGTCGTACGCGCTCGGCAGCGCGTTCACCGAGCCGATCGGGCTGGTCTCGGTCATCCCCCAGGCGTGCAGGATGGGGTGTCCGATCTTGGCCTTGTACGCCTCGGACAGCGCCTTCGGCACCGCCGACCCCCCGCACAGCACGGTCCGGAGCGCCGACAGGTCGCGCCCGTCCAGATACGGCAGGACGCTCATCCAGATGGTCGGCACCCCTGCGGTGAACGTGACGCGCTCCTCTTCGAGCATCGCCACGATCTTGTCCGGTTGCATCTGCGGTCCGGGGAGCACCAGATTCGCGCCGGCGAACAGCGGCGACTGGCCGAAGCCCCAGGCGTTCGCGTGGAACATCGGGACGACCGGCAGCACGGTGTCCCGTTCGGACAGCGCGATGCCGCCGGACGCGGACAGCGCGGCGAGCGAGTGCAGGTAGAGCGAGCGGTGCGAGTAGACGACGCCCTTCGGGTTGCCGGTGGTGCCGGACGTGTAGCACATGGCGGCGGCGGCGTTCTCGTCGGTCACGTCGAAGCGGACCGGCGGCGCGTCCTCGAGCAGGTCCTGCAGCCGGGACACGCGCGGGTCGTCCGGGATCTCCGTGGCCGCGCCGTCATCCATCACGACGAGGTGCCGGACCGTCGCGCAGGTCTGCGCTTGCGGCCAGAACACGCCGAGCAGCGAGCGGTCGACGAAGATCACGTCGTCCTCGGCGTGGTTGACGACGTACCTCACCTGGTCCGGGAAGAGCCGGATGTTCAGCGCGTGCAGCACCCGGCCCGAACCCGGGACGGCCCAGTAGAGCGCCAGGTGGTCGGCGGTGTTCCAGGCGAAGGTGCCGACCCGGCCGTCGGACGGCACGCCGAGCGCTTCCAGCACCCCGCCGATGCGGCGGGTCCGGTCGGCCCACTCGGCCAGCGTGGTCCGTTCCCGCCCGGTCGCCGTACCCCAGACGATCTTCTTGTCCGCGAACAGCCGCTCGGCCCGGTCGAAGACCGGCGGGAGCGTGAGTGGGTAGCTCTGCATCAACCCCTGCATGCGGTCTCCTGACCTGGTGCTCCCCGGCCTGCACCCCTCGTGACCTGCGATCTCACCTTTCGGCATCTTCGGTCACCGCCGGCCGGTACGCAACCTCCGCCGGGGCGGGGCCGGACCAGACCGTCCACAGGCGACGGTGCCGGGGGCCGCCCGCACGCCGCGCTGCTCGACCCTGCGGGGGGATGGTCCTGCATCCACCCCGAACCTACCGGCCCGGCGGTCACGTCCGCGCCGGCCGCGCGGCTAGAGTGCGGCGGGTGAGCGGCTACGTCGACAGCGAGGTGGGCCGGCTGCGCACCGTGCTGCTGCACCGGCCCGGTGCCGAACTCAAGCGGCTGACCCCGCGCAACAACGACCAGCTCCTCTTCGACGGCATCCCCTGGGTGGACCGGGCGGAGCAGGAGCACGACGCGTTCGCCCAGGCGCTGGGCGACCACGGCGTCGAGGTGCTCTACGTTGCGGGCCTGCTGGAGCGGGCGCTGGAGGATCCGGCCGCCCGCGAGCTGACCATCCAGGCCGTCCTCGACGGCGTCCGGCTGGGACCGACCCTACGGTCGGTCGTCGGGTCGTACCTCGCCGACCTGCACCCGTCGGACCTCTGCGGGGTGCTGATCGCCGGCCTCGCCCAGCGGGAGCTCAAGACCGGCCGCGGGCTGACGTACCGGCTGATGGACGAGCACGACTTCGTCGTCGACCCGCTGCCCAACCTGCTGTTCACCCGGGACTCCAGCGTGTGGATCCGGGACGAGGTCGCGGTGACCAGCCCCTCGATGCCGGCGCGGCGGCGGGAGGCCACCCTGCTGCGCGCGATCTACCTCGCGCACCCACGCTTCGCCGGCACCGCGACGCTGTACGAGCCGCGGGCCGAGTGGCTCGAGGGCGGCGACGTGCTGCTGCTCGGACCGGGCGTGCTCGCCGTCGGCACCGGCCAGCGCACCACTCCCGCCGGCGTGGAGACGCTCGCCCGCCGGGTCTTCGCCGACAGCCTCGCGCACACCGTGCTGGTCGTCCCGATCGCGCAGGAGCGCGCGACCATGCACCTGGACACCGTCTGCACGATGGTCGACACCGACGCCGTGGTGATGTACCCGCCGGTGGCGGACACGCTGATGGCGTACCCGGTCAACTCGGCTGGCTTCGAGGACGAGGTGGTGGTCGGCGACGCGGACGCGTTCCTCACCGCGGCGGCCCGGGCCCTCGGGCTGGACCGTGTCCGCCTGATCGACACCGGGCTGGACCCGGTGACGGCCGAGCGCGAGCAGTGGGACGACGGGAACAACACGCTGTGCGTGGCACCGCGCCTCGCGGTGGCGTACGAGCGGAACACCGAGACCAACGCTCGGCTGGAGGAGGCAGGCATCGAGGTGATCCGAATCGCCGGCAGCGAGCTGGGCAGCGGGCGCGGTGGACCGCGGTGCATGTCCTGCCCGATCGTCCGCGACCCGCTCGAGCCCGCGGGCGGGTGACGCAGAGCTTCACGGGGCATGGCCTGCGGCTCGAGCGACAGTTCCTGCTGCCGTCGCTGCCGCGGGCGTTGACCCACGGCACCGCCGCGCTGGTCGAGGAGCGGTTCCTGGCCGGCACCCGGCTGAGCCTGCGGCGGGCGATCAGGCCGACCGCGCAGGTCACCGGCGTCGGTCCCTGGCTCGCGCTCAGGCAGATGGTCAGGCGGGCATCGGACCGGACCGGGCAGCTCACGCTGACCGAGGGGCTCGCGCCGGACGCGTACGAGGTGCTGTCCCGACTGCCGGCGGACGTGCTGGTCTGGCGCCGGTACGACGCGGAGCTGTCCCGGTGGCCGTGCGCGGTCGACGTGTTCGAGGGCGAGCTGTCCGGGCTGGTGCTCGCCGAGGCGGCCTTCCGGTTCCCGGCGTACGCCTGGAGCTTCGCCCCTCCCGTGTACGCGGTGGCCGAGGTGACCGGCGACGACCGCTTCTCCGCGGAGGCACTGGCCCGGACCTCGACCGCCGAGCTGTCCTGGCTGGTCGCCGAGTACGGGATGCTGCTGCCCTAGCGGAGGGTGAGCTGCCGGCCCCGCAGGCCCTCGCGCGCCCGCCGCTCGGCGTCGGTGAGCGGCTCCGACGCGGCCAGCGCGACGGCCAGCCGGCCGGCGAATGCGCCGGTGGGCTCCGCCCAGGTGTCGGCCGGCCGGTCGACGGGCAGGTCCCAGACCGGCACCAGCCGGCCGTGCGCCCGGAAGGACCCGGCGTATCGGGTGCCGTCCCCGAGCGCGAGCTCGCCGGCGGCGCGCAGCCGGGCGAACGCGTCCAGCAGCGCGTCCTCGTCCTCGGACCGCACCCAGCGCAGGTGCGCCCTGTCCCCGATCCGGCACCAGTACGCCGCCTGCACGCCGGACAGCCGGACGGTCGGGACGACCGTGGCGTTCGCCCGCTCCAGCGACGCCTGCACCTCGGCGCTGCGGCCGCCGGCGTCGTCCTCCAGCCAGAAGCCGAAGTCGTCGTGCAGCCGCGGCCGCAACGGCGCCTCGGGATCCAGCAGGTCCTGCAACCGCGCGCCCGGGCCGGGCAGCCCGCTGGCGGACACCATGGTGCCCGGCTCGGCGGCGAGTGCCC
>DASPYH010000239.1:0-5553 GCA_035636875.1 Mycobacteriales bacterium
AGTCGGTGGCCACCTCGACCCGGGTCACGCGCGGGCCGACGGCCGGGTCATCCAGCAGCGACAGTGCGACCGAAGCCGGTCTCGCCGGCGAGCCGAGCCGCACCTGGATCCACTGCCCGACCGTGCCGGCATCGGAGATCCAGGCGGTGGCCGGGTCGCCGTCCACCGCGGCCGCCGGCCGCCGATCCGGTCCCCGGTACGCGGCGGCGAACGGGTCGGCGGCACTGCTCGACGCGGTCGCCTCGGCAGAGCCTTCCAGCAGGGCGACACTCTCGTGCGTCGGCCCCGGGTACGGCGTCACGTCCCGGCGGTCCGGCTCCTGCGTCGCGGACAGGGTGGGCGAGTAGCGGCGCCCCGGGTCGGCGCCCGGGTTGAGCGAGCGGCGGCGCATCGTGTCGGTACCCACGACCGCGTCCACCGCGCCGGCCGGACTCGCGGGCAGGTCGGCGGCCGCCAGTACGGCCCGCCCGTCGAGCAGGCCGGCGTCGGCGAGCGGCAGCGCCCCCTCTGGACCGCCGGAGAGCGCCACGGCACCGGCCCGGGGATAGACCGCGACCCGCTGTGGCGCCGAGCCGACCTCGAAGACCTCCACCGCGGGCGGCCCCTCGGCCGAACCGACCACCGCGTCCTGCGGGGCATACGCGCTGGGCATTCGAGGCCCGAAGGTCGCGACGGTGTGGATGCCGGGCGAGCCGGCGAGCGCGGCCCAGACCACACCGGGCCGCTCGGAGCCGGACCCGTTCACGTCGATGTCGTTGCGGACCACGACGTAGCGGACGCCGGCGCGGGCCAGCACCGAGGCGTACGCGGCGGACGGCTGACCGGTCGCCAGCCGGGCGTCCAGGGCGTCCAGCAGCCGGGTCGCCCCCGGCGCGCCGAGCGGAACCGCGTCCCGCACCGCCCACGGCGAGCGGGCCAGGGCCTGCAGCGGCTCGTCCTGCGGGCTACCCCACCGGTAGTCGGCGAAGTTCGACGAGGGCACCAGCAGCGCCCGCCCGCCACCGTCGCTCGCCGCGCGGCCGGACAGCCAGGCCGCCACGTCGCGCCAGTACGCCGGGGTCTGCTGGTACGCCCCCGCTGGCGCAAGCCGCCCGCTCCAGGCAGGCGCCGCCGTCCCGGCGAGCAGCGCCGCCACGGCCGCGACCGCCAGCCCTGGGACCGGCAGCCGCCGCCAGCGCACCCGCGTGCCCACCGTCAGCAGGTGCGCGAGGCCGAGCGCGAACGGCAGCCGGATCAGCGGGTCCGCCTTGTGCACGTTTCGCAGCGGCGCGAGCGGGCCATCGAGCAGCTCGCGGACCGTGGGGGCGAGTGGGCCGGTCAGCGCGCCGGAGTGACCCAGGGCGACCAGCGCCGTGCCGAGCAGCACCCCGCCCAGAAGCCAGCGGCGTTCGCGGAGCCCGGGCAGCAGCAGGCCGGCCAGCCCGAGCGCCGCCACCGCCGCGCTCGCCGCGACGGGCACCGGTGAGACGGCGAGGTCGAAGCCGGCCGGCCAGCGCGGCGCGCCGTGCACCACGAGGAAGCCGAGCCAGTGTGAGGTGCCGCGCAGGGTGTTCGTCACCGTGGCGACCTGGGTGGTGACGCCCGCGTCCTCTATCAGGGTCAGGAACGGGTACGCGTAGCGGCCGAGGACGAGTAGCGGCAGCACCCACCACGCGGTGGCCAGCAACGTCGTCGGCGCCCACCAGGCGACGAGCCGGCGGCGCACGGCACGCGGCCGGGTGGCGAGGTAGAGGGCGGGCAGCGGCAGCACCGCGAGGGTCGCAGCCGCGTTCACGCCGCCGAGACAGGCCACCGCGACGCCGGACCAGGCCGCGGCCCGCCGCGGGGACAGCTCGCCGCGGGCGCCGCGCACCAGCGGGACCAGTACCCACGGCAGCACCGCCGCGGGCCATACCTCCACCGAGAGGGAGCCGAGCTCGGACAGCACCCGGGGGCTCAGCGCATAGGTCAGCGCGGCGACCAGCCGGGTGGACGGCGCACCGATGCGCAGCTCGCCGGCCAGCCGCAGCGCGCCGGTGAAGCCGACCACGAGCAGCAGCGCCCACCATGACCGCTGGACCACCCACGCGGGCAGCCCGATGCCGTCGCCGGCCCAGAAGAACGGGCCTATCGGCCACAGGTAGCCGTACGACTGGTTGGGCAGTTGGCCGAAGCCCTGCAGCGGGTCCCAGGCGGACAGCGCCCGACGCAGGAACCCGCCGGGGTCGAGCACGAGGTCGGCCTTGGTGTCGCCGACGATCAGGCCGGGCTGCTGGCTGAACGCCAGCGCCACGAGGGCGGCCGAGGCGATCAGCACCCGCAGCCGGTGGACCGGCCGGGGCGGCTCGACCCTATGGGGATCGGCGTCGGGGTGGCCGTCGGCGGCGTCGACCCGCGGGTCGGCGAGCAGGCTCACCTGCGGCGCAGCACGAGCCAGAGGTTCCACGTGACGACCTCGCGGACACCGGGCACCCGCAGCACCGGGCGCGCCCACGCCGGCAGGTAGCGCGGCCGGGCGTCGAGCAGGTCAAGCCCGGGGTGCCGACGCGCCCAGCGCAGGCCGTCGATGACCGACACGGGGAACAGCCCGATGCCGTACCGGTTTTTCGGCAGCCTGCCGTAGCGGCGCCCGTATCGCTCGGTCGCCCGGTAACCGCCCAGGTAGTGCCACGGCGAGCACTCGTGCCCACCCCACGGCGAGAGCCAGTTGGTGTAGGAGACGACCACGAGCCCACCGGGCCGGGTCACCCGGACCAGCTCGTCGGCGAACCGCCATGGCGCGGGCACGTGCTCCACGAGGTTGCTGGAGAAGCACACGTCCACGCTGCCGTCGCGCACCGGCAGCCGTTCGCCCCGTCCGGCCAGCACCGCGGTCCCGGCCGGTCGGGACGCTCGCAGCGCTGCCGGGTCGGCATCGAGCGCGACATAGCGCGCGCGGGCAGCGGCGAACGCCTGCGCGAACTGCACCGGTCCGGCCCCGACGTCGAGCACGAGCCGGTCCACCAGCGGTCCGTGCCGCCGCAGCAGGCTGACCGCGTCGCGGGCGACCGCCCCGTAGAACACCGCCGGCTCGGTCTGCTCCAGCCGGAAGGCCCGCAGCAGGGTGGCCGACCTGCGCAGACCCCCGCCGGCAGCGTCCCAGCGGAGAGGACCGGTGGCGGTGCGCAGCACCCGAGGATGCTATCCGTTCGGGCGTCGGCGGACCGGCTAGGGTACTGGCCGGTAACGAGCGGTTCGGGTCCTCGTCCAGGCGCACCCGGACTGCCGTGGGCTCGCCGACCGCGACCCGAGGAGGCGTGATGGGCAGCGCCGAGGGAGCTGGCCTGCGGGTGCTGCTGCTCAACTGGCGCGACTGCGGCCACCCGGAGGGCGGCGGCGCGGAGAACGTGGTCGAGCGGATGGCGTGCGGGCTGCGTGAGCGCGGGCATCGGGTCGAGGTCCGGTGCGCGCGCTACCCCGGAGCCGCCGCCGAAGAGGTCATCGACGGCGTGCGGTTCGTCCGACGGGGGGGTCGCTTCAGCGTGTACCTGCGCACCGCGGCTTCCCTGGCCCGGCACCGCCGAGCGTGGGACGTCGTGGTGGACGTCCAGAACGGTGTGCCGTTCTGGGCTCCGCTGTTCACCGGGACGCCGGTCGTCAACGTGACCCACCATCTGCATCGCGAGCAGTGGCAGGTGATCTTCGGCCGGCTGCTCGGCCATATCGGCTGGTGGTTGGAGTCGCGGGTCGCGCCGCTGGTCTACCGCCGCTGCCGGTACGTCACCGTCTCGGAGGCCACCCGCGCGGATCTCGCCACGCTCGGGATCTCACCCGAACGGGTCGGGGTCGTCTACTCCGGGATCGACGCGCCCGTGCTCCCGATGGACTCCGACGCGTGGCCCCGCAGCTCAGCGCCCACTCTCGTGGTCGTGGGGCGGCTGGTCCCGCACAAGCGGGTCGAGTTGGCCCTCGCCGCGGTCGCCGGCCTGTGCGACCAGTGGCCGGATCTGTCCATGACCGTCGTCGGCCAGGGCTACTGGGAGTCGGCGCTGCGGGTGGAGGCCGAACGGCTCGGCGTGTCCCACGCGGTGCGCTTCACGGGCCGCGTCGACGACGTCACCAAGCACCGGTTGCTCGCCGAGGCATGGGTCCACCTGATGCCGTCGGTCAAGGAGGGCTGGGGTCTCGTCGTGGTGGAGTCCGGCGCCCACGGCACGCCCACGGTCGCCTTCCGGGCTGCGGGAGGAACGCGCGAGTCGGTGCTGGACGGCGAGACCGGCCTGCTCGTCGACGACGAGCGCGAGTTCGTCGACGCGGTGCGCAGGCTGATAGCCGACCAGGTGCTGCGTGCCCGGCTGGGGCACGCGGCGCGGGGGCATGCCGGACGCTTCAGTTGGGCCACCGCGATCGACGCCTTCGAGGCGGAGATCCGCACGGCGGCGGGAATGCCGCCGCGCGTCGCGGACGTCGAACCGGTCTCGCCTGCCGGAACCGGGGACGAGGGCGCGGTCGCGGCCGGTTGAGCCGCCCGAATCCGACCAGGGCGTGTCCCGGGGATCTTGGTGGATGCGGACGGCGTCCATGCTCATGCGCGCCTCCGCGCGGGGCAGCCGATCCGGCCAGCCCGGCGGACGTGCCTGTAGCGGAGCCTCTACCGGTGCCGCCGCCGGTCGGCGTTCATGCCCGTGCGCGCCTCCGCGCGGGCAGCCGATCCCGCGCCGCCGAAGGTCCCGGGGACACGCCTCAGCGCTGGTCGTAGGTGATCAGCGGCTTCTGGATGGGGACGGCGCTGGATTCGGATGCGGCTTGCACCAGCACGACCGACGCGGCGATGGCGAGAACCGCGCCGACCAGGGAGGCGATCAGGGTGGGGAGGAGGACCGAGCCTTGCTCCGCCCTGGCTGTGATCCGCACGTCACACACTCCGAGGTTACCGTCGGGTCACCTGTCCCGTGCCGGGGAGCCTAGCAGCCGGCGAGACGGGCTACCGAGGACCACCGCACCGGCCGCGCCGGCAACAGCGAGCCCGGTCAGGCCGAGGCCGACCACCGCCAACCACGGTCGCGGCGGGGGCGGCCTGCTCACCTCGCCCGACAGCTCCACCAGCAGCAGGTCCTCGCTCCGGTAGCGCACCGGCAACCCGGCCAGTGCCGCCTCGGCGTCCGCCGACCCCGGCTGGGTGCGGTGCACGACCGCGTACCGGACCCCGGCTCGGCGGAGCAGATCGGGCAAGGGCCGGCCCGCGGCGAGCCCGTCGGTGACCAGGGCGGCGCGTGGGTCCTCGCCCCGAACGGTGCCGACGGACAGCGGCAGGTCGTCGTCCACCAGCACCCGACGATCGAGCAGGCGCGGGAGCGGGTCGAGCACGATCCGGTCGCCGGCCCAGCCCAGCCGGCGGTAGGGGCCCCACGGCAGTGTCGCCACCTCCCCCGGTGGCGCGCTCGCCACCACCTTGCGCAGCGCGGCCCAGGACGGCGGGTAGTCCGTAGCGGCGAGCCGTCCCCCGACACCCCACCCGAGCGAGGGCAGCGCCAGTATCGGCAGGACGCCGAGAAGGACCGCGTACGGAATCGTGCGGCGGGTGGCCGCCAGCGC
>DASPYH010000240.1:0-2635 GCA_035636875.1 Mycobacteriales bacterium
CTGTCTTGAGCGTCCTGTGTGGACTGTCGTCAGGCGCCGGCAGGCCGCAACGCCGCCTCCGGAGTCATGCTTCCGAGCAGCCGCTCCAGGGCGTACTCGACGTCCTCCCGCCAGGACAGCGTGGTCTTCAGTTCGAGCCGCAACCGCGGGAAGCGCGGGTGCGGGCGGACGGTCTTGAAGCCCACCGCGAGCAGGTGCTCGGCCGGCAGCACGCACGCCGGCTTCTGCCAGCTCAGGTCGCCGAACGCTTCGATCGCCCTGATCCCGCGCAGCCGCAGGTCCTTCGCCACGCCCTGCACCAGCATCCGGCCGAGGCCGGCGTGGGCGAACTCGGGCCGGACGAACGAGGTCATCAGCAGCACCGCATCGGGGCTGACCGGACTCGACGGAAAGGCGATCGAGCGGGGCACGTACGCCGGGGGCGCGAACAGCACGTACCCGGCGGAGCCGGCGTCCACGTAGGCGATCTTCCCGCAACTGCCCCACTCCAGCAGCACGTTGGAGACCCAGGCCTCCTTCTCGAGCGCGGTGTCACCGGCCTCCTCGGCCCGCTCCCGCTGGACCGGGTCGAGCTCCCAGAAGACGCACCGCCGGCAACTGCGGGGCAGGTCGTCGAGGTTGTCGAGCGTGATGTTCGCGAGCCGTCGAGACACCGGCCTGAGGCCTCCTCGCCACGTGCGCACCGCTCGCGGGCGGGCCGTCGGTGATCGTAAGCCGGAGGTCGCGGAAACGGAAGGGGCCGCCGGGGACGCTCGGTAGACTCGGTCGGACGCCGTCCCCGGAGGTCCGCGCATGAGCGGGAACACGCTCGACCCCTATTCCGGCCGCTACGCCGAGCGCACCCGCGGCCTCGCCGTCTCCGAGATCCGCGCGCTGTTCGCCGTCGCCAACCGGCCCGAAGTGGTCTCGCTCGCCGGTGGCATGCCCTACACGGCGGCGCTGCCGCTCGACGCCGTCGGGTCGATGCTCGGCGAGCTCGTCGCGAACAACGGTGCCGCGGCGCTGCAATACTGCGCTGGCCAGGGCGACGACGGGTTACGGGAGCGCATCTGCGACGTGATGGCCCTGGAAGGGATCGTCGGAGCGTCCCCGGACGACGTCGTAGTGACCGTGGGGTCGCAGCAGGCGCTCGATCTGGTGAGCCGGATCTTCCTCGACCCGGGCGACGTGGTGCTGGCCGAGGGGCCGTCGTACGTGGGGGCGCTCGGCACGTTCGCCGCCGCCGAGGCCGAGGTCGTGCACGTGCCGCTGGACGGCGCGGGGCTGGTGCCGGCCGCACTCGCCGAGGCGCTCGACGCGCTGGCGCTTGCCGGGCGGCGGGCGAAGTTCCTCTACACCGTGCCCAACTTCCACAACCCGGCGGGCGTCACGCTCGCGGTCGAGCGTCGCGCCGAGATCCTCGCACTGTGCGAGCGGCATGACGTGCTGATCATCGAGGACAACCCCTACGGGCTGCTCGGCTTCGACGGGCAGACGCTGCCGCCGCTGCGGTCGATGGCTCCGGACCGGGTCATCTACCTCGGGTCCTTCTCGAAGACCTTCGCCTCCGGGGTACGGGTCGGCTGGGCGTTCGCGCCGCCGCCGGTGCGCGAGAAGCTCGTGCTGCTCAGCGAGACGCAGGTGCTCTGCCCGCCGATGCTCAGCCAGCTCGCGGTGGCCGCATACCTGGACACCCAGCCGTGGCGGGAGCAGATCAAGGTCTTCCGAGAGCTCTACCGGGAGCGCCGGGACGCCATGCTCGAGGCGCTCGACGCGCTGATGCCGCCGGGGTGCACCTGGACCCGGCCGGACGGCGGCTTCTACGTCTGGCTCACCCTGCCCGAAGGGCTGGACGCGAAGGTCATGCAACCGCGCGGCATCCACGAGCGGGTGGCGTACGTTCCCGGCATCGGGTTCTACGCCGACGGGGCCGGGCAGCGGGAGCTGCGGCTGTCGTACTGCTACCCCACGCCGGACCGGATCCGAGAGGGCGTGCGGCGACTGGCCGGCGTGGTCGAGCAGGAACTCGACCTGCGGGCGACCTTCCTGCCGGACCGTTCGGCCCTGCGCCTTCGGCGGGAGCGCGGGTCGGCGCCCGGGCCCGAGCTGGCCTGAGCCGGAGGCCGAGACCGGCGGCGGCTGGGGGGAGGCTGTCCCCATGGAGTTCCAGGACGTGGTGCGGCGCCGCCGCATGGTGCGCAACTACGACCCGGACCGTGCGGTGCCGGCGGCGGTGCGGGAACGGCTGCTGGCCAACGCGGTCCGGGCACCCTCGGCGGGCTTCACCCAGGGCTCGGCGTTCCTGGTGTTGGAGCGTCCGGAGGAGCGGGCGGCATTCTGGGCGGTCACGTCGGACGCCGGTCCGCCCGATCCGTGGCTGACCGGCATGCAGCGTGCGCCGCTGCTGATCGTGCCGCTGTCACACCGGCAGGCCTACCTGGATCGTTACGCCGAGGGCGACAAGGGCTGGACCGACAGGGACGAGGCGCGGTGGCCGGTGCCCTACTGGCACATCGACGCTGGGTTTGCCGCGCTGCTGATGCTGCTGACCGCCGTCGACGAGGAATTGGGTGCGTGCTTCTTCGGCATTCCACCGGAGCGGATCGACGGCTTCCGGTCCGCCTTCGGGGTGCCGGCGGAGCACACGCCCATCGGG
>DASPYH010000241.1:0-2870 GCA_035636875.1 Mycobacteriales bacterium
GCCCCGGGGGTCCGGGGGCCGCCCCCCGGAATGACCAGCGTCAGGCCTGGCTGACGGCCGACGCCGGCGGCAGGTCGTCGCCGAGCAGCCAGCCGGTCCGCTCACCGGGCGTGTAGTAGACGACCCTGCCGTCGGGGCGGGCCGCGAGCACCCGCCCGGACGCGGTGAACGCCGGCGGTGCACTCCCCGGCTGCGGCGGCCCGCCGTCCAGCGCGACCACCCGGATGGCCGCCTCGCTCTTCGCCGTCGTCGGCCCGACCATCAGCCGCGCGTAGTCGTTCACCCGGGCAAGCACGGCGAACGTCCTGCCGTCGGCGCTCAGCGCGCCCGGACCGGTCACCGCGACCGCCGACAGTTTCGGCAGCCACCGCGGCAGCCGGACGCCCGGCCGGGGCGAGACCACGCCGAGCCGCCGCTCGGCGTCACGGACGAGCACCACCTCGCGCGTCGTCGCGACCGCCTCGGCCGCGGCGACGAAGCGGACCGAGCCGTCCCACCCGACCACGAGCGTGGTCAGCGGCACCGCCTCGGGTCCGGTCGAGGGCACCGGAGACGCCGTCGCGTAGACCGGTGTGGTCGGCGCGACGGTCGGGCTCGTCGCCGGGGACGCCGTGGTGCCCGCAGCGCTCCCGTGTCCGGCCGACCCGAGTGCGCCCACGCCGCTCGGTGGCAGGGTCGGCGTCGGCATTCCCGCGGTGCGGGCCGGCGTCAGCGTCGGCGCGGGCCGCCGGCCCGGCAGCAGCGGATCGGGCACGGTGCCGGTCGACACGATCAGCCCCCACTGGCTCTCGCCGACCAGCCGGGAGGCGCGCGGCAGCGGGACGGTCCGCCGGAGTCCGCGAGCAGCCAGCGGCACCCGGGTCGCGGTGCGGCGGGTGACCAGCCAGACGGCGTCGCCGTCGGCGCTGGGCACCATCACCTCGGCCGGGCCGAGCGCGGTGGGCGGGCGGCCCGGGGTCAGCAGGTAGGCCGCGGTCCGGCCGCTCGGCAGCCGGCCGAGCACGACGTCGTGCCCGTTCTGCGTCCACGCACGCAGCGCGGTCAGCCCGCGGGGCAGCGGGATCGGTGACATCCGCCGGTCGAGGGTGTCGAACCGGAGCAGGTCGCCTCCAGCCACGACCAGTAGCGTGCCGACCGACCCGGTGTACGGGGAGACCGGCACGCTCACGGACACGCCGCTGGGCCGCTCGGTCGTCGACGGCTGGCCCTCCATGACGCTGACCGCCACCGCGAGCGCGAGAAGCGATACCGCCAGCGCCGGGCGCGCCACCCAGCGCAGCAGCGTGCCGCGGCGGCTGGCCGCCGGCCGCCGGTTCGCCGCGGCCTCCGGGCGGCTCGCGGTGTCGGGCGGGGACGGCACGGGCCACATTCTCGCAGCAGGTCGACCGCCGTCACGGCCGGGCGGCTCGCGGGCGCCGGGCACCCTGCGCGTTCGCGGGCGCGCCCGCTACGGGTACGCCGGCACGGCCCGGGTGGGGGTGCGGCTGGGCGCGGGCAGCCGCACGGTGACCTCCAGCCCGCCACCGGAACGGACCTCGGCGGACACCGCGCCGCCATGCGCGGCCGCGACAGCGCGGACGATCGACAGCCCCAGCCCGGCGCCACGCGAGCCGGTCCGCGCCGTGCCACCGCGGCGGAACGGCTGGAACAGCTCATCCACCTCGCCGGCCGGCACCTCCGGTCCGCTGTTGGCGACCGCGAGCCAGGCGCCGGCTCCCTCGGCGGAACCGGTCCGCAGGTCGACCCAGCCGCCGTCCACGTTGTGTCGCACGGCGTTCTCCACCAGGTTGCCGACCAGGCGCCCGAGCAGGTGCGGATCTCCCTCGGTGCAGGCCGGGGCGACGTCCGCACGGACAGACAGGCACCGGGCGGACGCCTCGGCGGACACCGCGCTCACCGCGGGCGGCACCAGGTCGGCCAGGTCCACCGGCTCGCGCTGCTCGAGCCCGGTCCGCGCCTGCCCCTCGCTGCGGGCCAGCACCAGCAACGCGTCCACGAGCAGGTCGGCCCGCACGCTCGCGTCCCGCACCACGTCACCCATGGTCCGCAGGTCGGCGACGGTAGCGCCGGGATCGGCGAGGGTGACGTCGACCTCGGTACGGATCACCGCGAGCGGCGTGCGCAGCTCGTGGCTGGCGTTCGCGACGAAGCGCCGCTGGCTGTCGAACGCGGCGTCGAGTCGGCCCAGCATCGCGTCGAAGGTGTCGGCGAGCTCCTTCAACTCGTCCGGCGGTCCCTCCAGCGCGATGCGCTGGTCCATGGTCTCCTCCGAGAGCCGCCGCGCGGTCGCGGTGACCCGGCTGACCGGCTGCAGCGCCCGCCCCGCCAGGACGTACGCCGCGGCGATTCCGACCAGCGCGGTCGCCGCGAAGACCAGCCCACCGGAGCGCAGCAACTCGCCACGCGCCGAGTCGCGCACCAGCTCGGCGAAGCGCTCGGCGCTGACCGACGAGCCGTCCGAGAACACGAGCGTCACGCCCGGCGGGAACCGCGGCAGCGAGCGCAGCGCCCGGTCCAGCACGATGACCGCGGAGCCGAGCAGGGTCGCCGCGAGCACGGCGAGCAGCCCGCCGTAGAGGAGGGTGAGCCGCAGCCGCAGGGTCAGCGCCGGCCGGCCGGCCATGGTGCCCCGCCTATCCCGACGCCGCGGTGTCGTGCAGGCCGGACCCGTGGCCCGCGGCACGTGGGGGGTCCGCCGCGACCCGGTAGCCGGCGCCGACCACCGTCTGCACCACCGCCGGCTCGCCCAGCTTCCGCCGCAGCGTCATCACGGTGACCCGGACCGTGGTGGTGAAGGGGTCGGCGTTCTCGTCCCACACCCGGTCCAGCAGCTCCTCGCTGGACACCACCGCGCCACGGGCCGCCAGCAG
>DASPYH010000242.1:0-2197 GCA_035636875.1 Mycobacteriales bacterium
CTGTTCCACCGCAGCCAGGCCCCCCGGCGCCCGACGCCTCTCACCGGGTGCTTCGGGGACGTGATGCTACCGGCCCGGCCGGACCGCCTCGGTCGCGCCCCCGGACAGCGTGCGCAGCGGCACGGTCAGCTCGGCCGACGCGCGGCCGGCGACCAGCGGCAGCCGGACGGTGAAGCAGGCGCCGCCCTCGGCCGCCCGGCCCGCCGCCGCGGTGCCGCCGAGCCGGGTGGTCAGGCCGTGTACGAGGGCGAGCCCGACACCGGTGCCGACCTGCCGCACGCCGCGGTAGCGCTCGTAGAGCACGGACCGCTCGAAGGCGACCGCGCAGTCCTCCGTGGTCAGCCCGGGGCCGCCGTCGCGGACCTGCAGGACGGCTGCGCCCGGCGCCGCGTACAGCGCGAGCACCACCGGCGCACCGGCCGGGGTGACCCGCAGCGCGTTCTCGGCCAGCCCGTCGAGGACCTGGCGGACGCGGGTCGGATCGGTGACGGTGACCAGTGGCCGCGGCGGGAGTTCGGCGTGGAAGGCGACCCCGACCGCGTCGCAGCGGGCCCGCCACACGTCCGCGGCGGAGGCGACCAGCGCGGTCAGGTCGACCGGCTGGCGGTCGATGCGGAAGTCCTGCGCGCCCAGGCGCGCGAGGTCGAGCAGGTCACTGACCAGCCGGTCCAGCCGGCGGGCCTCGCCGAGCACGGTCTGCCCGACGGGGCGGACGTCCTCGCCGGTGGTCACCCCGTCGGCGAGCGACTCGGCGAAGCCGGTGATCGCGGTCAGCGGGGTGCGCAGCTCGTGCGAGACCGACAGGAGGAACTCCCGCTGCCTGCCCTCGCTGGTCGTCAGCGCTGTGGACAGCGTGTTCAGCGAGTCGGCCACCTCGGCGACCTCCGCCGGCCCCTCCGGCGGCACCCGGACGTCGCGGGCACCGCCGGCGAGCGCGTGCGCGGCCTCGGCGGCCCGCCGCAGCGGGCGGGCGAGCAGCCGGGCCAGCACGATCCCGGCGGCCGCGGCGACGGACAGCCCGATCAGCAGCGCGAGCCCGATCCTGAGCACCGCCAGGTGCAATGGGGCCGCCTCCGACAGCGGCTGGGCGAGCACCAGGCCGCCGCGGCCGGCCGGCCTCGCCTCGACCAGCGCCCGGGTGCCGCCGATGTCCCGGGTCAGCGAGAGGCTCTGCCCGCCGACGACCGCGGCGGCCTCGGCGGGGGTGAGTGCCCGGGCGGCAAGCCCGTCGGGGGGACCGCCGAGCGCCGCACCCTGCCGGGTGACGAAGGCGAAGTCGACCTTGAGCGCCGTCAGCTGCGCCCGGGTGCGGCTGGGCGCGAGCCGGCCGGGCCGGTCGGAGGCATCCGCGGCCGCGTCGGCGAGGGCGCCGAGGGTGCGCCGGGCGTCGCTGTCCGCGGCCGAGCGGACCAGGCCGAGCAGCACGACGCCGGCGACGAGCACGGCGACCGCCGCGACCGCGATCGTGACCTGGGCGGTCCGGTACTGCAGCGTCGGCCGCCGTCGCGTCCCGCGACCACCGGGCGTGCCCGGCTGGGCCCGGCCCGGACCCGCAGGTCCAGGTGCCGACGCCGCCCAGGAACGGTCGGGCGGCCGGCTCATGTGCCCTCCGCGGAGTAGCCGACGCCGCGCACGGTGCGGATCGGACTGGCGTCGCCGAGCTTGGCCCGCAACTGGGCGACGTGCACGTCGACGGTCCGGGTGCCCGCCGCCGCCGCGTAGCCCCAGACCTCGGAGAGCAGGTGCTCCCGCTCGTACACCCGGCCCGGGCGGCGCAGCAGGAAGGCGAGCAGGTCGAACTCGGTGGTGGTGAGCACCACCTCGGCGTCGTCGGCGTACGCGCGGCGCCGCTCGGCGTCGAGCCGGACCCGACCGATTGACAGCAGCGGGGGACTCTGGTCGGCGCCGCGGGTCCGCCGCAGCACGGTCCTGACCCGGGCGACCAGCTCGCGCGGCGAGAACGGCTTGGTCACGTAGTCGTCGCCGCCGAGCTCGAGGCCGAGCACCCGGTCGACCTCGTCGTCGCGGGCGGTGACGAACAGGACGGGGGTCCAGTCGCCGTCGGCCCGCAGCCGGCGGCACACCTCGGTGCCGTCCATCGACGGCAGGCCGACGTCGAGCACGATCGCGACCGGGTGCAGCCGGCGGGCGGCGGCCAGGCCGGCGTCGCCGTCCGGCTCGACGTGCACGCCGAAGC
>DASPYH010000243.1:0-2665 GCA_035636875.1 Mycobacteriales bacterium
CGGCCGCGACGCGCAGCACGTCCGCCAACTCGGCGGTCGAGCCCGGTGCGGCGACCCACCGCGCCGGCACCCCGTCGACCACGTCGGTCTCGGCGGCCGGCCCGGCGTGCCCGTCGGTGGCCTTGGCCATGGCGTCCCGCACCGCGTCGGGGGCGAGCATCAGAACTGCTCGGCGAGGCCGGCGGCCTGCAGGGGGTGCACGCCGCGATGCTTCCCCGGCACTTCGCCGCAGAGCCGGGGGGTGGGGAAGACCTTGCCCGGGTTGGACAGCCCGGCCGGGTCGAACGCGCAGCGCACCAGCTGCATCGTGTCCAGGTCGGCGGCGGTGAACATCCGCGGCATGTGCTTCGCCTTGTCCGAGCCGACCCCGTGCTCGCCGGTGATGGACCCGCCGTGCCCGATGCAGAGGTCGAGGATCCGGGCGGACACCTCCTCGGCCCGCTCGCCCTCGCCGGGCACGGAGTCGTCGAAGAGCACGAGGGGGTGCAGGTTCCCGTCCCCGGCGTGGAAGACGTTCGCCACCCGGACCCCCGACTCGGCCGAGAGCGCGTCGATCGCCCGCAGCACCTCGGGTAGCGCGGTCCGCGGGATCACTCCGTCCTGGACGATGTAGTCCGGACTGATCCGGCCGACCGCCGCGAACGCGGACTTGCGGCCCTTCCAGAACAGCGCGCGCTCGGCGTCGTCGGCCGCGATCCGGATCTCGAACGCCCCGGACTCCCGGCAGTGCCGCTCGACGTCGGCGAACTGCGCGTCCACCTCGGCGGCGGGGCCGTCCAGCTCGACCACCAGGACCGCGCCCGCACCGTCCGGGTATCCACAGTGGACGGCTTCCTCGGCGGCCTCGATCGCCAGCGCGTCCATCATCTCGATCGCGGCCGGGATCACGCCGGCGGCGATGATCGCCGACACAGCCTGACCGGCCTCGTCGGTGCCGGGGAAACCGGCGAGCAGGGTGCGCACCGCCTCCGGCGCCCGCACCAGCCGCACGGTGACCCTGGTGACGACGCCCAGCGTGCCCTCGGAGCCGACCACCGGGCCGAGCAGGTCGTAACCGGGCGGGTCCGCCGCCTTCCCGCCCAGCACGACCACCTCGCCGTCCGGGGTCACCAGCTCGACGCCGAGGACGTGATTGGTGGTGAAGCCGTACTTCAGGCAGTGGGCGCCGCCGGAGTTCTCCGCGACGTTGCCGCCGATCGAGCAGACCTGCTGGCTGGACGGGTCCGGCGCGTAGTAGTAGCCGTGCGGGGAGGCGGCCTTGGTGACCTGCAGGTTGATCACCCCGGGCTGGACCACGGCGCGCTGGCCGTCGGGGTCGACCTCGAGGATCCGGCGCATCCGCGAGGTCACCACCAGTACCCCCTCCGCATGCGGCAGCGCGCCGCCGGACAGGCCGGTGCCAGATCCGCGCGCGACGAACGGCACCCCGGCCTCCGCGCAGGCCCGCACGACCGCGACCACCTCGCCGGTCGTCTCCGGGAGCACCACGAGCCCCGGCGTCACCTTGTAGTGGGCCAGGCCGTCGCACTCGTACGTGCGCAGCTCCTGCCGGTCGTCGATCACCCTGTCCGCCCCGAGCTGCGACCGCAGCGCCGCCGCGAGCGAGCCGAGCCTGGACATCAGGGCATCCGTTCGTACGCCGGCAGGGTCAGGAACTCCGCGAAATCGTCGGACAGCGCCATTTCGGTGAACAGGGCGCGGGCGTCCGCCCAGCGGCCCTTCCCGTACGCCTGCTCACCCACGCTGTCGCGGATCTTGCCGAGCTCCTCGTCGATCACGCGCTCGACCAGGGGGCGGGTGACGGTCTCGCCGTCCGCGAGCCGGACGCCGTTGTGCAGCCACTGCCACACCTGGGAGCGGGCGATCTCGGCGGTGGCCGCGTCCTCCATCAGGTTGAAGATCGCGACCGCACCGGTCCCGCGCAGCCACGCCTCCAGGTATTGCAGGGCGACGCTCACGTCGTTGCGCAGCCCGTCCTCGGTGACCTCGCCCGGCGTGGACGCGACGTCGAGCAACTGCTCGGCGGTGACGTGCACGTCGTCACGGCGCCGGTCGAGCTGGTTGGGCCGGTCGCCGAGGACGGCGTCGAAGACCTCGCGGCAGACCGGCACCAGGTCCGGGTGCGCGACCCAGGAGCCGTCGAAGCCGTCGCCGGCCTCCCGGGTCTTGTCCTCCCGGACCTTCGCCAGCGCTCGCTCGGTCACCTCGGGGTCGCGCCGGTTCGGTATGAACGCCGCCATGCCGCCGATGGCGTGCGCGCCGCGGCGGTGGCACGTCGAGACCAGCAGGTCGGTGTACGCGCGCATGAACGGCGCGGTCATCGTCACCGAGTTGCGGTCGGGCAGCAGGAACTCCTGCCCGCGGGTGCGGAACTTCTTGATCACCGAGAACAGGTAGTCCCAGCGGCCGGCGTTGAGCCCGGCGGAGTGCTCGCGCAGCTC
This sequence comes from Mycobacteriales bacterium, assembly GCA_035636875.1. Classification (GTDB taxonomy): domain Bacteria; phylum Actinomycetota; class Actinomycetes; order Mycobacteriales; family CADCTP01; genus CADCTP01. The sequence continues at coordinate 2,442 of DASPYH010000243.1, forward strand.
GTGGAGGATCTCCTCCATCTCGAACGCGGCCGGGTACGTCTCGATGAGCACGGTCGCGCGGATCGTGCCGCGGGGCATGCCCAGCTCGTCCTGGGCGGCGGCGAACACGTCGTTCCACAGCCGGGCCTCGAGGTGGCTCTCCATCTTCGGCAGGTAGAAGAAGGGCCCGGCGCCGCGCGCGATCTGTTCGCGGGCGTTATGGAAGAAGAACAGCGCGAAGTCGA
>DASPYH010000244.1:0-8935 GCA_035636875.1 Mycobacteriales bacterium
ATGCTCACCGACCAGTCGGTCTGCAGCGCGTCGGCGACGACCAGGTAGCCCGCACCCTGCGCCCGCACTCGCACCCGCATCCGGTCTCCCGAGTCCTCGAGCACCTCGACCGCAGCGGGGCGTCCGGAGGCCGCGGGGGCCGCCTCGTCGAGCAGGACGGTGTCCGGGGGAACCCCGGCGGCGAGGCGGCCGAGCCGGGCATCCCGGTCCGGCTCAACGATGGCCATGGAGGCCCACCGGATGCGAGGCAGGCTGGTCGTCCGCTGGTAGAGCACCGCGCCGGCGTCCGCGAAGACGAGTCTCAGCCCGTCGTCCCGTCCGGTCACCACGGACAGCACGGGAGCGCCGGACGACGTCGCGGCGACCTTCAGCGACGTACCGGCCGCGTGCAGGGTGAGCCGTACCCGTACCGTCCCGCCGGCCGCGCTGGCCGCGTCCTCGCCGGGGACGGCGACGAGGAACGGCGCCGCGCGCCAGCCGTTGCCAAAGCGGCGCGAGGAGCTGGCGAGCACCGATCCGTCCGGGCGCAGGATCTGCAGGTCGAGCCGGGCGAACCGGTCCGGCGGGCGAACCATCGCAGCGGCGAGCACCGGCCCGGCGCCGCGCAGCGCCCGCGCCGGCATCCGCACCTCGACCGGCACCCCGTCGGTCAGGGTGAGCTGCCCGGCGGGGCTGCCCACGGTTTCCTGCCTGCCGAGCGGCAGCGCTCCGGCGGCGAAGGCGAAGTAGCGGACCGAGAGCCGGTCCAGGATCGGCGACCGCACGATCGTCGGGGAGTCGGGGCCGGGGAAGGCGCTGAACGTCGAGGTGAGGAAGGTGCGCGGGTCTATCCGGACGAGCAGGTCCGCCCATGTCGGCGCCGTGAACGCGTGTCCGGTGACGGCGCGGAGGCCATAGGCCGCCCCGGTCGCCGGATAGAGGACGACGCCCTCGGAGCCGAAGCGGTCACCGCCGAGGTGATCGGCAAGGTAGCTGTGCGCGGGCGTCCGCGGGTAGAACTCGGAGCGGGGGACCCGGGGCCAGAAGGGCAGCACGAAGGCCAGGCTCTCGACCAACACGAGCACGGGCAGCACGGTGAGCGCCACCTGGCGGCCCGGCCGCCAGCGGAACCAGGCGAGGCCGACCAGCGCGACGGCGAGCACGCCGACCACGGCCGGCAGCCTCGACGCGTCGATGAAGTCGTCGACCCGCCCCCGGCCTCCGAGATACCGCAGGGTCTGGACGAGCACGTCGGCCAGCCCGAGCCCGGCGGCGGCGCAGATGCCAACGGCAGCGGTCCGACGCCAGCGCGAGGCCGGACCGTCGGCGCGACCGCGCACCAGCGCGTCGTACCCCAGTCCGGCCAGGCAGGCAACGAGGAACCCGAGCAGTACCCGGATCCGGCCCACGTAGTTGTTCGAGAAGACCGGCAGGTGCTGGACGCCGGCCAGCAGTGGGCCGCCGAGCCAGCCGAGGGCGAGCACGGCCACCAGGGCGAGAGCCAGGTAGGTGCGTACGCCCGCGCGGATCGCCGGCCCCCGCCTGGCCACCAGCCCGACGAGGCCGAGCAGGGCGGCGGTGACACCGACGAAGGCGATGACCTCGATCGGGTTGGCGGGGCCGTAGGACGCGCCGTTGACGCAGTTACCCAGGCCATCGGGGGCGAATGCGGTGACCAGGGTGAACGCGGGCAGGTGGTACCACGAGGGCTGGTCGCGGGCCTCGACGTCCATCTGCCCGAGCTGGCTGAAGAACGGCAGCAGCTGGATCGCGACCAGGGCGAGACCGCCAGCGAGCCCCACTCCGGCGAGCGTCGCGCCACCGACCACGCGGCCCGGCCGCCGGTTCTCGACCCACAGCCGGACCAGGAGGTACGGAACGGCCGCGTACAGGGCGTAGCCGGTGATGGCCGGGAATCCGCCGAGCAGGAGGCAGGCGACCACTCCGGCGATCAGCGCCACATCGGCGGCCCGGCGCCGTTGGACCAGCCTCTCCACGGCCCAGAACAGCGCCGGGATGAACGCGGCCGTCCGGGTCTGCGGCCAGTTGGTCCAGAGGACCATGTAGCCGGACGACGCGAAGACGACGCCCGCCAGGGTCGCTCCCGCCCGGCCGACCCCGACCCGGCGGAGGAACAGGACCATCCCGCCGATCGTCACGGCGAGCTCGAACAGCTTCACGAAGGCGGGCGCCAGCCAGGTGGGCAGCAGCAGGAACGGCAGGCTCAGCGGTGAGGTCAGCGCGCTGTTCGGGACCGACGCGAGCGGCACGCCGCCGGTGCCGTACGGGTCCCAGGAGGCGAAGTCCCCACCCCAGAGCCGGTCGTGGAACTCGGCGGCCGTGGGGATGGCCGAGTCGATCGTGTCCCCGGTGCACGGCAGGTGCGGCACGAAGCCGGTCGGGTGGGCCGCGCTCCACGGCGCCCACGCGCCGAGCAGGTCGACACCGGCGAAGACGCGCAGCCCGAGCAGCGGCAGACCGATGCCCCACAGGACGAAGACCGTGGCAAGCAGGAGCGTCCACCAGTCCAACCGAGAGCGCGCGCGCGGTCGCAGGCTCCCCTCGGCGGCAGCCTGCCCGGTCCGCCCGTGCCTGCCGGGCACGCTACCGCGACCGCTGATCTCGTCCGGGAGCACGGGGAGCAACTGTAGGACACCCTGCCCGGCGCCTCCCGGGCGCGCGAGGGGAAGCCGGTGCCGCCGGCGGAAGGTGGACCATGCCGGACCCCTGAACGGTGACCGGGCCTGGCGGCGGTCCCCACCGTCCGGAAAGTCTGTGCTGGCTGCCACCCGGGCAGGCACCGGCTGGAGCCGGGCGTCGACCCAGCCTGACGGCGCTCAACCGGACCGGCGGATCCGGCGAGCCGGGCGGGCGCCGGCGGCGACCGCAGGGACGCGGCGGGCGAGCGCGGCCCGGCCGACGAGCCCGGCCCGCAGCACCAGCCGCACCGGCGCCCATCGCCACCCTGCATACCGGCCGGACAGATAGCGCCAGGCGCTGGCGTGGTGGGCGTCTGCCATAGCCCCAGGATCCCGGCTGGTGGAGTGCCCACCCTCGTGAACGACGACGGCGGCCGGCACGTACACGTTCTGCCAGCCGGCGCGCCCGATCCGCTCGCACAGGTCGAGGTCCTCGAAGTACATGAAGTACGCGGGATCGAAGCCGCCGACCGTTTCGAACGCCTCCCGCCGCAGCAGCAGGCAGGAGCCGGACAGCCAGCCGGTCGGCCCTTCCTCGGGGGCGCCGCGCTCGCGCCGGTACGCCGCCGTCCACGGGTTCGACGGCCACCACCAGCCGAGCAGCGCGTGCCCGATGCCGCGGCCGAGCGACGGCAGCGCGCGGGCGGACGGGTACAGCGTGCCGTCCGGGGAGAGGATCGCCGGGCCGAGCGAGCCGGCCCGCGGCCACCGCTCGACCGCCTCAACCAGCGTGTCCAGCGCGCTCGGCTCCCAGCGCAGGTCCGGGTTGGCCACCACGACCCACTCGCCCGGCGCCTGCGGGACGGCAAGGTTGGCGGCACGGCCGTAGCCGAGGTTGCCGCCGGTGCGGACCAGCTCGACGCCCGGACGCAGGGCCGCCCTCTCGGGCGCGCCGTCGGTCGAGCCGTTGTCGGCGAGCACCACCCCGTACGGCCTGGTTGTGGCCTTCTCCAGCGTGTCAAGGAAGGCGTCCAGGGTCTCGCCGGGCGAGTAGGTCACGACGACGAGGCCGACCCGTGATGCCCGGCCTGACACGAGTGGGGATCCTCCCTCGGAGGTCGTGCTGGTCTGTGTGCGCGGGCTGAACGATAACCCACGCCGGACCCCGCTCTGGCGCCCGCGCGGTGGCCCACCGCCGGTCGTCCGCCGACGGTCACCGTCCCAGCCCCTGCTGCACCATCTGGCGGGGCGTATCCGGCCGCCGGCGGCGATCCTGGCCCGGAGGGCCCTCCAGGGGGTCGAAGCGCCCGGCCGTCTCGCCCGGGTAGTCTGCGCCGGCCGCGGGGTCATTTTTCCGAAGTCACGGAGACAACTGCATGCAACGGTACGAAGCACCGATCGACCGCCCCGCGGTCCCAGATGAGCCGACCGCCACCGCGACACTGGACCCGCCGGCCGCCCTCGAGCCCGCGCAAGCGGCGGGCCGCGCCGCCCGCGGGCGCCGGCGCACTGGCGTCCCCATGCTGGTCTGGGCTCTCGCCGCGCTGCATGTGGCGCTGATGCTGAGCTTCGCGATGCTCTACCCCGCGATGTACGGCTACGACGAGCCGCAGCATGTGGACATGGCGTACGCGTACTCCAAGGGCCACGGCGTTTACGACCCGGGTGAGCGGTGGCTCGCGGCGGGCGTCCGCAACGGTGAGCGCGGCCCCAGCTACCCGCCGAGCAAGCCGTTCAGCGACCACGAGGTCCGTGCGCGCGACCAGCGGATGCCCTTCGACGGCCAGGGCGGCGACACCCCGTACCGGGGGTCGCTGCCCAACCAGATGGTCCAGCACCCGCCGCTCTACTACCTGCTCGGCGCGGCGGTGCTGAACTTCCCCGGGGTGTCCGGGATGGGCTATGACCGGCAGATCTGGCTGCTGCGGATGCTGTCCGTGCTGATGCTCGCCCCGTTGCCGCTGCTCGCCTGGGCCGCTGCCCGCGCGCTGCTCGGGCCGGGGCAGCCCGCGTCGATCGCCGCCGTGCTGCCGCTCGCGGTGCCCGGCCTGACCCGGATCGGGGCGTCGGTGACCAATGATGCGCTGATGGTCCTGGTCGGCTCCCTGCTGGTGTACCTGCTCGCCCGGGTGCTGGCCGGCGACCTGCGGGCCCGGACCGGGGCGCTGGTCGGAGCGGTGCTGCTTGCCGGGCTGCTCACGAAGGGTTTCGGACTGGCGCTGCCGCCGGTGGCCGCAGCGGCGTACCTGGTCGCCATGCTGCGGCATCGGCGGTTCCCGGTGATGCCGGCCGTGCTGGTGGCGATGTTGTCCGCCGCCGGCGGCCTCTGGTGGCTGCGCAACCTCCTCCTGTACGGCGCTGTGCAGCCGCCCGGCGTCGGCGAGACGGCTTTCAGCACGATCCTCGGTCCGGAGCAACCGGGCGGCACCCTCACCGACTTCGTGCCAGGCTTCGTCGATCGTCTTTCGTCGCGACTGTGGGGCGGGATCGGGCTGCCGGAGGGGCCCAAGCTGTCGTCGGCGCTGACCACCAGTTGGTCGGTCGCGGTCGTGGCGCTCGTCGTCGTCGGGGTGGCGATCGGCGTCCACGGCCGATGGGGGCGGGCGTCGCTGGCGGTGCTGACGCTGCCTGCGGTGCTGACCCTCCTCATGGTTTTCGCCGGGGCGTACTCAACCTATCGCCACCACGTCGGTGTCTATGGCGGCATCCACGGACGCTACCTCTACGACGGGCTGGCCGGCCTCGCGATCGCCCTGGGGGTAGGGCTGGACCGGCTGGCGCGGCTCGCCGGGCGGCATGGGCCCAGCCTCGCCCGCCGGATGCCGGCGGCGGTGCTCACGGCCGCGCTGCTGACCCAACTGGTCGCCTGCAAGACGGTCGCGGGCGCCTGGTGGGCGCCGTCGCGGGCGAACGGCCTGCGGGCGGAACTCGGCGGGGCGCTGACCGGGATCGCCCGCTGGTCGCCGTTCCCCGCGGTGCCGACATACGCGCCGTTCGTGCTCGCGGTCGGGCTCGCGGTGCTCGCGCTGGTGGTCGCGATCGCGCCATCCTCCGGGCCGGGCGGACAGGCACCGAGCATGCGTCAGGCGAGCTGACGCGCGGCGGCCCGGGCGTACGACGCGAGGTGCGCGTCCGCGCTGGCCGCCCAGGTGAACTCGCCGGCGCGCTTGATGGCGGCCTCGCCGAGCGTCCGGCGGGCCTCCTCGTCGTCGAGCAGCGCGGCCAGCGAGTGCGCGATCGAGTCCGGGTCGCCCTCGGTGTAGGCGACCGCGTCGCCGCCGACCTCGGGCAGTGAGAGGCGCTGCGTGGTCAGCACGGCGGCACCGCACGCCATCGCCTCCAGCACCGGCAGGCCGAAGCCCTCGCCATGGCTCGGGTACGCGACCACCGTCGCCCCACCGAGGTAGCCGCGCAGGTCGGACATCTTCAGGTACCCGGGGCGGAGCACCCGCAGCCTGCTGGGCACCTCCGTGATCGCCTGGTCGATCTCGTCGTCCCAGCCGGAGCCTCCGGCCAGCACGAGCGCGGGCGGCTCGTCGCGGTCCTGCACCGCCTTGACCCAGCCGCGGACCAGCGACGGCACGTTCTTGCGCGGCTCGAGCATGCCGAGGAAGGCGACGTACGGGGTGCCGCGCAGGCCGAGCCGCGCCTGCACCCGCAGCCGCTCCTCCTCGCTCGGCACGTGGAAGATCTCCCGGTCGACCCCGTGGTAGGCCACGTCGATGCGGGTCGGGTCGGCGTCGAGCACGCGGACGAGCTCGTCGCGGGTGGCCTTGGAGGGCGTGATGGTGCGGGCGGCGCGGTGCAGCGCGGTCTTGATCGCGGACCGGAAGAACGGTCCCTTGATCGAGGTGTGCACGTCGGGCTGGCTGAAGAAGGTCGCGTCGTGGATGGTCACCACGACCGGACGGCCCGCCCGCAGCGGCATCGTGTAGTGCGGCGAGTGCAGGACGTCGGCGCCGACCTGCTGCGCGACCAGCGGCAGGCCGGTCTGCTCCCACGCCAGCCGCGCGGGCCGGTGCGCGATCGCGGCGGGCCCGGGGACGATCGTCGCCTCCGGCGCCATCCGGCCGAACCGCTCGGCGTCGGCCCGCTGGGAGGCGACGGCGAAGTCGGCGCCGGCCACGCCCAGTGCGGAGATGAGGCCGTCGACGTACCGCCCTACGCCACCACGGTCGGCGGGGACGGCCGTCGCATCGACGAGCACGCGGGGCGCGCGGCCTGACACGAATCGGCTCCTGCGGTCTGCTCGGTGTGGTGGATCTCACTGGTGGTTCCGGGTCCACGACAGCCTACGCCCGCTGTCCCGGCCGCTCTTCGCGGCGCCACCTCATGTCGCGGGGGCTGTTACCAGGCCCTCGTACAGGGTCCACAGGGCGCGAGCGGACTCCGACCACGAGTAGTGGGCGGCACGCGCACGCCCCGCCGCGGAGTGCCGCTCCCAGACGTCCGGGCCGGTCACCCGAGCGAGCGCGGCGGCCAGCGCGGCCGGGTCGTCGCGCGGCACCACCACCGTGGCGCCCCCGCCGACCTCGACGAGCGCCGGCGCGTCCGAGGTCACCGCCGGCACGCCCGCGGCCATCGCCTCCAGCACCGGCAGCCCGAAGCCCTCGGCCCGGCTGGGCGCGGCGAGCGCGGTCGCCCGGTGCAGCACGACCGCCAGGTCCGCGTCGTCGAGCCGGCCGAGCGTGCGGACCCGATCCACGGCGAGGCCGAGCCGGTGCGCCTCGGCCAGCGGGTCGACGCCGCCCCAGCCCGGCTGGCCGACGAGCAGCAGCGGCAGGTCCGGGGCGTCGGGGTGGGCGAGGGCCGCGAGCAGCACGTCCAGACCCTTGCGCGGCTCCAGGGTGGCCAGGCTGAGCAGGTAGCCGGCGCCCGGGAGCCGGAGCCTGCCGGCCCGCTCGTCGGCGTCCTGCGGCTGCCCGGCCAGCGCGTGCGTGGTGCCCTCGCCGATCACGCTGACCCGGTCGCCGAGCCCCGGCAGCACGCTCGCCAGCTCGTCGGCGACCGCCCGGGTCGGCACGACGATCCGGTCCGCGTGTCGCGCGGCGAGCGCCGCCGCCCGCCGGTGCCAGGCGACGCCCCGCGCAGTCAGCGTCTCCGGGTGGGTCCACGGGACGGCGTCGTGGATGGTGACCACGAGCGGAGAGCCGCGGCGCGGCGGCGCGAGCGGCGTCGGGGCATGCACCAGGTCGGCGCGCGGCGCCGGGCCGACGCCGCGCTCCCACGCGGCGACCAGCCCCCGCCGTGGCAGCGGCAGCCGCCTCGGCCCGCCCACCCCGCCGATCCGGGCGGGTCCCGCGTCCCGGTGCCACGCCGTCCAGCCGGTCACCTCCCCGCCGGTCGGCGCGGTCGCGGCCAGCGCCGCGGCCAGCTCCCGGGCGTACCGCCCGGTCCCGCCCGGCACCGGCGCCAGCACCTGCTCGACCACCACCGCCACCCGCACGCCGCCGCACGCTACGCGCGCAGGCACAGCCCGTCCCGCCCGCCGGGACGTATCCGGCTGATCTCGCCGGCGCGGACGCGGCGGCCGCCTCCCGCGCGCGCCCGGCCCCGCGCGAGCGCTGTCAGCCCTTGGTGGCTCCGCCGGTGAGGCCCCGTACGAAGTGCTTCTGCAGCAGCAGGTAGAAGACGAGCACGGGCAGGGTCGACAGGAACATCAGCGCGAAGACGCTGCCGAGATCGACCTGGTACAGGCCGATCGAGCGGTAGATGCCGGTGGTGACCGTGGTCCCCTGGCTCGGGCCGAGGATCACCAGCGGGTCGATGAAGTCGTTCCAGATCCAGACGCCGAGGAAGATCAGCACGCTCGCGGTCGCCGGCCGCAGCAGCGGGAAGACGATCTGCCAGAAGACCTGCATCCGGCTCGCGCCGTCGATCGCCGCGGCCTCCTCGAGCTCGACCGGCACCGAACGGATGAAGCCGGTGAAGACGAAGACGCCGAACGGCACGTAGTAGCCCACGTTGAACAGCACCAGGCCCTGCAGCGTGCTCATCAGGTGAGCCGCTCGCAGCACGTCGGTGACCGGGATGAGGATCACCTGCGGCGGGATCATCAGCCCGGACAGCAGCACCAGGGTCAGCACCCCGCCCCAGCGGCTCCGGCTGCGCGCCAGGTAGTGGCCCAGCATCGCGGACAGCACGGTGAGCACCGCGACGGACAGCGCGGTCACCATGACGCTGTTGGTCAGGCTCGCCCAGAACAGCCGGTCGGGCCGGGTCAGCACGCGGCGCAGGTTGTCCAGCGTCGGCGGGACCGGCAGCGCCGCCGGCGCGGCGCCGATCAGGTCGGTCCGCTTGACCACGTTGACCAGGCC
>DASPYH010000245.1:0-9485 GCA_035636875.1 Mycobacteriales bacterium
GTAGGACACCGTGATCAACTCGGCTTGGCAGCCCCGCCACTCCAGTCGCCGCGCGAGCACCGAGGCGTTGCCCGCGTCGCCGTACGTGCCGAGCAGGTCGGGCAGCAGCAGCACCAGCCGTACGGCCGAGTCAGCCGGCACCGGCGAGCCTCGCAGCGGAGAGGAAGCAGCTGTAGCTGGCGACGAGGTCCACCGCGTTCTCCCGACGGCCGGCGACCCCGGCCACCGGGTCCTCCACCACGTCGCAGTCGACCTCCGCGTAGGCCAGCCGGACCGCGAGGTCCGCGGCCCTACCGCCGGACGCGGTGACCCGCCGACCCCGCAACCGCTCGAACGGCACGTCCCAGAGCCAGGACAGGTCCCGGCCGTCGGACTGCCGCCCGTCGACCGCGATGACCAGCCCGCGGTCCGGGTCGAGCACCAGGTCCATCGTCTCCGTCCACCCAGCCGGGTTCTTGGCCAGCATGAGCCGCACGGCGTGGCCGGCCAGCGGAACGGTCCGGTAGCGGCCGGCGGCCTGGGTGACCGAGCCGACAGCGTCGGCCGCCTCGGTCAGCGGCACCCCGAGGGTAGCCGCGGCGGCGACGGCGACCGCGGCGTTCGCCAGGTTCATCCGGCCCGGCACGCGAAGGTCGAGCTGCGCCCACCGGCCGTCCGGGCCGGTCAGCCGGCTGCCCTCCAGCCGCCAGTCGGGGTCCGGCCGGCGCAGCCCGCAGGAGCACCACCAGCGATCCCGCTCGTGCCGGACGGCGCCTCCGCAGCGCGGGCAGACGGCTCCGTCCGCGCTCCAGCCGCCCCCGGTGGCCACCCAGACCGCCCGGCGGCCGGCGACCAGCGCCGCCGAGGCGACGAGCACGTCGTCCGGGTTCGCGACCACGACCGTGCCGGCGGACTCGCGAAACGCCTGGCGCAGGAGGCCTTCCAACCGGCGTACCTCGCCGGCGCGGTCGAGCTGGTCCCGGCTGAGGTTGAGCAGCACGGCCACCTGCGGCGAGATCTGCCGCGCGACCTCGGCCAGGTACGCCTCATCGACCTCGAGGACGGCCGTCGGCGCGTCCCGCCCGTCCAGCAGCGCCGCGACGAGCCCGTCCGGCATGTTGGCGCCGGAGGAGTTGGAGGCGACCGGGCCGAACCGTCGCAGTGCTCGGGCCAGCATCGCGGTGGTGGTGGTCTTGCCATTCGTCCCGGACACCAGCGCGACGGTCCGCCCGGCGGCAAGGCGCGCCAGCGAGCCCCGATCCACCGCGAGGGCGACTCGACCGCCGACGATGCCGCCGGCGCGGCCGGCCGCCCGGAAGGTGCGAGCCGCGAGCCGGCCGAGCCCGTTCGCCGCCGCCGCGCGTGCGCTGCTGACCATCAGCCCATCCTGTGCCCGTCAGGGTAAACCCCAGGCAACCACGCGGCCCGCCGACGGGAAACGGCGGGGGGCGGCTACGGGGCCACCGACGGCCAGGGGTTGGGGCGGCAGCCTCCGATCCCCTTGCTCTGCTGCATCATCACCGGGGCCGGGGCGCCCGCCCGCGGGCACGGCTCGTGGTTGTGGCCGAGCCGGTGGCCCACCTCGTGGTTGACCAGGTAGGCGCGGTAGTCGTCCAGGTGGCCGGCGTACCAGGGGACCGCGGTGACCCAGCGCCGCGCGTTCAGGATGACCCGGTCGCCGTTGCGGCAGGACAGCTCGCCCATCGTCAGCAGCGGGTAGCAGAGCCGGTCGGTCAGCGCCGGGGAGGCGACGATCAGCTCGAACGCGGCGGGGCCGTCGGTGCGGGCGAACGCGACGCCCTCGATCGGCTGCCAGCCTCGTGGGTCGGTGAGCAGGCGGTGCACGTGCCGCGCGAGGTCCGTCCGCTCGAGCGGGAGTTCGGCCTCGATCTCCAGCCGGTACGTCAGCGTGCGGCCGGGACCGGACGGGCCCTCCCGGCCCGGGACCGGCGTCAGCCGCCCGGAGGCCGAGCGCGGGATGGGTGCGTGGCTGGTGCCCTGGGTGTTCCGGCTGGAGCCCGTCCCATCGGCGGCGAGGTTCCGGTCCACCGCGGGCGTGGAATCCGCCGCCGTCGGGGTCGACGGGACGGTCCGGCCCGTGCTCTCCTGCTCCTCCTGCCCGAGCGCGGGCCGCAGGGTCAGCACGAGTCCGAGCACCGCCGCGACCGCGACCAGCCACGACCACCGCCGGTGGGCGGGAGGACGACCAGGTCGCGCGCCCAGGGCGTGCTTGGCGCCGGCCGACCGCCTGCTGCCCACCTCGTTCACGCCTCGTCGAGCCCGTCGAGGTTGTCCGGCACCCGCATGCCCTGCCGGCGCCACAGCGGCACCCCGACCCGCAGCAGGTGCGCCACCGCGTCGTACACCTCGTCGTCCCGCACGTCCGCGACGTGCACTTCGCAACACTCGTCGGACGCCTCGTTGACCGCCGCCGCGACGACCCTGGCCACGTCCGCACCGGTGCCGGCGCCGGGGTCGACCAGCACCAGCAGGACCCGCCAGGTCCGCCCGCGGGGCTCCTCCAGCCGACGGAAGGACCGCAGCACCTCGACCACCTCGGTCACCCCGAACAGGGCCAGCACCACCGCGCAGTCGACCTGGTCCGGAAGCACCGGACCCGGGAAGTCCGTGAAGGCGTCGTCCGGGCCGATCTCGTACGCCTCGTCGACCTCCAGCCCGGCAGCGATGTCCGCCACCGTGGAGACGTCGGTGGGGTCGAGCCGCAGGGTCAACTCGCCGCCGGCGTTCAGCCACGCGTCGACGTCCGCCGGCCACTTCTCGAACAGCGTCCCGCCGGGGACCTCGGTCCACGTTGCGTCCTCGGGCAACCGGAAGGCGAGCGCCATCTGCCGGTACGAGGTGTAGACCAGGGCATGTCGCCCCTCGCCGTCGGTCACGCACGGCAGCCGCACGGCCCCGGACTCCACGACGGGCAGACCCGGCAGATCCGGCGCGCCGTCGCCGCCGGTCGTGGGCACGCACAGGGTGGCACGGGCCAGGGCACGCAGCAGGGTGGCGCGGGTGCCGGTCGGCACGCAGCGCAGCAGGGTGCGCTCCAGTTCGTTGACGGGTCGGAACCCGGGCTCCGTCCCGGGGTCCTCCGGGTCGCGCCCGGGTCCGGGTCGGTCGTTCGGTGCCTCGGTCGGCACTGTCGGGGCCCCCAGCTCGGCGCATTCGGTCGGCACACCTGGTCCGGCTCACGCCCCGTCGTGAGCCGGGCGACCGGTGCGCTGCACTGCTCCTCTCACGTCACGGGCGACCGTCCCGGCGGGCGCGCTGCTCGGGTCGGTGTCCGGCAGCGGACCCGCGAGGCCGGCCCGGTGCTGGACCGTACCGCCCGGGTGCGGAGTGGACGCAAGGCGCGTCCGCCAGGCATCCGCGCTGCGCAGCCGGCCAGCACGCGCCGGGACGAGCACCCCGTCCCGGTGCCGCGGCCCGCCGAACTCCTCCCGGCGGCGACGCAGCTCTGACTCATCGAGCCCGACGAGGTCGAGCGCGGTGCTCTCCCGGCGCCGCCGGCCGACCACGGTCAGACCGACGGCGGCGAGGCCGAGCCCAGCCAGCACGCCCGTCTCGACCGCACCAAGCTCGCGACGCTCGCCCGAACCCGCCCACGCCGCCCAGGCGCCGGCGGGTTCGACCGGCGTCGGCCCGGCGGCCTCGGCGGGACCGTCGAAACCCACCGGGTGCGGTTCGGTGAAGCACACGTCGGCCACGGATCCGCCCCAGTCGGCCAGCGGCGACACGAAGGCCTCGGGGTCGGCGAGCCGGTAGTCGGACACGAGCCGAACGCTGACCCCGCCGGGCAGGGCGCGAGCCGACGCCTTCGCAAGGTCGGCGGCCCCGGCCCGCGCCAGCCGGGCTGCGGCGACCTCACCAGCCTGCTCGACCTCGGCCCGGACCCGGGCGACCCATACGCTCGCGGTCTGCCGGTCGGTCGCGCCGGATTCCGCCGTGGACTGCTCGACCAGCCGGACCGCGCGGGCCGCGGTGGCTTGGGCCTCCCGCAGCACCGCGGCGTACGCCCTCAGCTCCCGGGCGGCGATCGCGAAGGCGGCGGCGGCGCAGGCCAGCCGGGTGGGCAGCTCGCCGGCGGCCTGCAGGAAGAGCGCACCGGCCTCGCCGGACCAGGCGCCGGTGTCGAGCGCGTCCAGCCGGCTCGACGCCTCCTCCGCGCCACCGGCGAAGCGGGTCAGCCGGGTGGCGAGCTGCTCGACCTCGTCCGGCTCGCCGGGCACCAGCTCGGCGAGTCGGCTCCCGGGCGCCACCACGATCACGGCGGCCCACCCTGCGGACCGGCCGCCGCTTCGCGACGCAGCCGCTCCTCGGCGTCCGCGTAGCCGGCAGCGGCGGCGTCGAGCGCGGCGGCCAGTGCCTGCCCGCGGTCGTGCACACCTTGCAGCCCGCTCGCCCAGGCTTCCAGGAACGACTCGGTGGAGCGCCGCAGCCGCTCGGACCCGGCGCGAGCGACGAGCCCGGCCAGCTCAGCCCGGGCGCCCTGCACCTCGCGCGCCAGCTCGACCGCCTCCCGCAGTGGGGCGGCGGTGCTGGACAGCGCGGCCGGGTCGACGCGGAGGATCACTGAGCACCCACCTCCCGGTGCACGTCCAGCGCGGCCCTGCGGGTCATCGCCCCCGGCCGCAGTCGCAGCGGGGTCGGGCCGGCCATGTCCAGGACGAGGTCGTAGCCGGGTGGCATCAGGTCGAACAGGTCGGCACCGGCGAGGGAGAACCACCCGACGGCTCCGCGGGCGAGCGCGAGCTGGTCGGGCGAGCTGAAGACAGCGATCATGCCGGCACGCGGAGCTCCCAGAGCACGAAATCCAGGGGTCTCGCCGCGCTCGCAATAGACGACGGAGTCGAGGAAGGCCCGATGGAGCTGCTGCGGGCTGGCGGCACCGACCGAGACGTCGCGGGCGACGTCGGCCAGACTCGGTGCATGTGCAAGCACGTCGCAAGCATAGGGGGCGGGACATAGAAAGCAAAGGGGGCACGGCGTACGAATCGGGCGTACTGCTTGCGGTCGCGCATGGCACTCACGACCCGGCTGGCGTACGCCTCGTCTCCGGGCTCGTCGACGCGCTCCGTGCCCGCCGTCCAGGACTGGACGTCCGGCTGGCGTCCGTCGAGCTCGTCCCGCCCGACGTCCGTGCGGCACTGGGCTCGGTCCCGAGGGACCGCCCGGTGGTGGTCGTGCCGCTCCTGCTGTCGTCGGGCCATCACGACCGGGTGGATATCCCGGCGGCTGTCCGTGCGGTCCGGCCGGACGCAAGGCGGGCCCGGGTGCTCGGCCCGGACGAGCTGCTCGCGGTCGCATTGGCCGACCGGCTGGCCGAGGCCGGCTGGCGGGCCGGGGACGCGGTCGTGCTGGCCGGCGCCGGCTCGTCCGACCCCGGTGCGGTCGCTTCCGTGCACGAGCAGGCCGAGCTGCTCACGGCGGAGCTGACCCGCCGCGCGGCGGGTGCGGGCGGGCCGGGCGAGCAGAGCGGACCGGAGCGGACCGGCGCGGCGGCCGCACCGGTCCGCGTCACGGCGGCGTTCGGGTCGGCGGCCCAGCCGGCCGTGTCGACCGCGGTGGCGGCGGCGCGAACGGCCGGCGCAGCCCGGGTGGCCGTCGCGCCATACCTGCTCGCGCCCGGCTTCTTCGCGACCCGCCTGCGCGAGGCCGGGGCCGACCTGGTGGCCGCCCCGCTCGGCGCGCACCCCGCGGTCGTCGAGCTGATCCTCCGCCGCTACGCCGAGGCGCGGTAACACGGTCCGCGGTCCCGGCGCTCCGGTCGCCCACGCGCGAGTGAGCAGCTCGGAGCATCGCGTGAGCAGCTACCGCCGCCCACTCCAGGTCCGACAATGACACTCCACGGCCGAACCGCTCACTCCGCTGCGAGTCCGCACCGGCCGAGGTTTGCCCGAACGGGCTTGCGCCGGTTACCGGCGGGTAATATCGTCTTGTTACCGGCGAGTAGCGGAGTCCGAACGGAAGGCTCAGCAGCCATGGGGCACTACAAGAGCAACCTCCGCGACATCGAGTTCACCCTGTTCGAGGTCCTCGGCGTGGGTGAGCGGCTCGGCCAGGGGCCGTTCGGCGAAGTCGACGAGGACACCGCCCGCGGGATCCTGTCCGAGGTCGAGCGCCTCGCCTCCGGCCCGGTCGCCGAGTCGCTGCTCGACTCCGACCGGCACCCACCGGTCTTCGACCCGCGGACGCACTCCGCGACGTTGCCGGAGTCGTTCAAGAAGTCGTTCAAGGCATACATGGACGCCGAGTGGTGGCGCATGCAGCTGCCCGAGGAGCTGGACGGCATCGTCGTCCCCTCGTCGCTGAAGTGGGCGGCGGAGGAGATGATCCTCGGCGCGAACCCGGCCGTGCACATGTACGGGTCGTCCACCTCGTTCGCCCACCTGCTCCAGCGGCTGGGCACGCCGGACCAGCAGAAGTGGGCGCGCTGGATGGTCGAGAAGCGCTGGGCCGCGACCATGGTGCTCACCGAGCCGGACGCCGGCTCCGACGTCGGCGCCGGCCGCACCAGAGCGATCCGGCAGCCGGACGGGTCCTGGCACCTCGAGGGCGTCAAGCGGTTCATCACCGCGGGCGAGCACGATCTGTCCGACAACATCGTCCACCTGGTGCTGGCGCGTCCCGAGGGCGCCGGTCCCGGCACCAAGGGCCTGTCCATGTTCCTGGTGCCGAAGTTCCTGGTGGACCTCCGGACCGGCGAGCTCGGCGAGCGCAACGGCGTCTATGCGACGAACCTCGAGAAGAAGATGGGCCTGAAGGTCTCCACGACCTGCGAGCTGCGCCTCGGCGAGGAGCGCCCGGCGGTCGGCTGGCTGGTCGGCGACGACCACAACGGCATCTGGCAGATGTTCAGGGTGATCGAGAACGCGCGGATGATGGTCGGCGCCAAGGCGATCGCGACCCTGTCGACCGGTTACCTCAACGCGCTCGACTTCGCCAAGACCCGGGTGCAGAGCGCCGACCTCACCCGGATGGCCGACAAGACGGCGCCGCGGGTCACGATCATCCACCATCCCGACGTACGGCGGATGCTCATGCTGCAGAAGGCGTACGCGGAGGGCATGCGAGCGCTGATGCTCTACGCGGCGACCCAGCAGGACGCGGTGATGGAGGCCGCCGCCCGCGCCGAGACCGACGAGGCGGCCGAGCGGCTCAACGACCTGCTGCTGCCGCTGGTCAAGGGCGTCGGCTCGGAGCGGTCGTACGAGCTGCTCGCGCTGTCGCTGCAGGTGCTGGGCGGGTCCGGCTACCTGCAGGACTACCCGATCGAGCAGTACATCCGGGACTCGAAGATCGACACGCTCTACGAGGGGACCACGTCGATCCAGAGCCTCGACCTGTTCTTCCGCAAGATCGTGAAGGACGAGGGCCGCGCGCTGACCGCTCTGCTGGGCGCGATCGGCGAGTTCGCCGGCAGTGCGGACGGCAACGGGCGGCTGAAGGAGGAGCGTGCGCTGCTCGCCACCGCGCTGGCCGACGTGCAGGGCATGGTCGGCGCGATGGTCGGCTTCCTCACCTCGGCCCGGGAGGACGCGCGCAACGTCTACAAGGTCGGGCAGAACGCCACTCGGCTGCTGCTCTCGCTCGGCGACCTGGTGATCGGCTGGCTGCTGCTGCGGCAGGCCGCGGTCGCGCTGGCCGCGCTCGACGGCGGGTCGGCCTCAGCGCGGGATCGCGCGTTCTACGAGGGCAAGGTGGCGGCGGCGCGGTTCTTCGCGACCTGCGTGCTGCCGGAGCTGACCGCGCGCCGGGCGGTGGTCGAGGCCACCGACAACGCGCTGATGGACCTCCCGGAGGGGAGCTTCTAGGTGCCGCCTCCCGCGGCGGGGACGGGCCGGGGTCGCTGTAGCGGTCCCGGCCCGTTCGACGGCGACCACGGCACCGCGGGCCGGGCGCAGGCCGATCCCGTCCTGGTCCGGCCAGCCGACCGGCGCCAGCGTGGCCACGCCGGCCGCGACCGAGTACGCCGCCCCACCCCGTCGGGCGACCGCCTGCGCGGCAGGGCAGGCGGCTGGGCCTAGATCGTCATCCGGGCCACGGCCCGCATCTTGTTCATCGCGTCGAGCGCCGCCACCTTGTACGACTCCGCGAGCGTCGGGTAGTTGAAGACCGCGTCGACCAGGTAGTCGACCGTGCCGCCCAGCCCCATCACCGTCTGTCCGATGTGGACGAGCTCGGTGGCGCCGGTGCCGAAGACGTGCACACCCATCAGCCGGCGGGTGTCCGAGTGCACGAGCAGCTTGAGCATCCCGTACGAGTCGCCCAGGATCGCCCCGCGGGCCAACTCGCGGTAGCGGGAGATGCCGACCTCGAACGGCACGGACTCCTCGGTGAGCTGATCCTCGGTGAGGCCGACGTACGAGATCTCGGGGATCGTGTAGATGCCGATCGGCTGGCAGTCGTTCATCGGCGTCTGTACCGGCTCCTCGCAGGCGTGGTACGCCGCGCGGCGGCCCTGCTCCATGGAGGTCGCGGCGAGCGCCGGGAAACCGATGACGTCGCCGACCGCGTAGACGTGCGGGGCCGAGGTGCGGAAGTCGTCGTCGACCTTGATCCGCCCGCGCGAGTCGGCCTCGAGGCCGGCCTTCTCCAGGTCCAGCTCCTCGGTCACGCCCTGCCGGCCGGCCGAGTACATCACCGTGTCGGCGGGGATGCGCTTGCCGCTCTCGAGGAACGTCAGCGTGCCGCCGTCGTGCCGCTCCACCCGGGCCACCGATTCCCGGAAGCGGAACGTCACCGCGAGGTCGCGCAGCTGATACTTCAGCGCCTCGATGATTTCCAGGTCACAGAACTCGAGCATCCGGTCGCGGCGCTCGACCACCGTCACCTTGGTGCCGAGTGCGGCGAACATCGAGGCGTACTCGATGCCGATGACCCCGGCGCCGACGACGACCATCGTCGGCGGCAGGTGGTCCATGTCGAGGATCTGGTCGGAGTCGACCACGGTGCGGCCGTCGAAGTCCACTGTGGACGGCCGAGCCGGCTTGGTGCCGACCGCGACGACGAACTTGTCCGCGGTGACCTTGCGCTCGGTGCCGTCCTCGGCGGTGACGGTCACCGCGTGCGGCTCGACGAAGCGGGCGGTGCCGACCAGTATCTGCACGTGGTTGCGGGCGAGCTGGCTGCGGATCACGTCGATCTCGCGACCGATCACGTGCTGCGTGCGCGCGGTCAGGTCGCCGACCGTGATCTCCTCCTTCAGCCGGTAGGACTGGCCGTAGAACTCGCGCTGGCTCAGGCCGGTCACGTAGAGCACGGCCTCCCGGAGCGTCTTGGACGGGATGGTCCCGGTGTTGATGCAGACGCCGCCGATCATGTGCTTTCGCTCGACGATCCCGACATGCCGGCCGAGCTTCGCGCCCGCGATCGCGGCCTTCTGCCCGCCGGGGCCGGAACCGAGGACGAGCAGGTCGTAGTCGTACGCCATCGCCGTCACCCGGCCTCTCCAGACGCCAGCCGCCCAGCCTCATCCTCGCGCGCCGCGCCCGGCT
>DASPYH010000246.1:0-2584 GCA_035636875.1 Mycobacteriales bacterium
GGGCGGCGGCGGAAGAGTTCGGTGACGTTCTTGCCGAGGGCATGGTCGCCTTCATGCACGACGGGGTCGCCGTCACGGCCGCGACGCAGCGGCAATGGGAGGTCGTGCTCACGCAGCGCAGGCAGCTCATCGCCGACCTCATGTCGGCCGCCGACCGCCTCGATGCCGCAGCCGCAAAGCCGATTGCCGCCGCGCTCGACGCGGCCGGCAGGCGCAGCGCAGAAATCACCGGCTTCCAGCTTGCGGCCTACGTGCGGACCTGGCGTAGCGACCTGGAGTCGTGGCGAACCCGGCTGAGGGGACTGAAGCGCGGCGGGTCGCTGCGTGCAGCGCTCGACACGCTCGGTCTCGGCGAGTGGTCCGTGCTGTCCGAGGAGCCCAGCTCAGCGATGGTCATTCGCATCCCGGCCGAGTTCGCTAGCGTGAAGCTACCGGGGGTGGCCGTCGCCGGGTGACCCAAGGGTCCCTAAGCTCGCAGCGTGCCCGGAGTCCCGCCCGCGCGGTTCGCGTACCTCGGCCCGGAGGGCACGTTCGCGGAGGCCGCGCTGCGCACGCTGCCCGCGGCGGCCGGCGGCACGCCGCTCCCGCAGCCGAGCGTGCACGCGGCGATCGACGCGGTCCGTACCGGCGAGGCGGATGCGGCGGTCGTCCCGCTGGAGAACTCGGTCGAGGGCTCGGTGGCCACCACGCTCGACGAGCTCGCCACCGGTGATCCTCTGGTCATCACCCGGGAGGTGCTGCTCCCGGTCACCTTCGCACTGCTGGCCCGACCGGGCACGACCGCGGACGGGGTCAAGACCCTCGCGACCCACCCGCACGCCGAGGCGCAGACCCGCCGCTGGCTGCGGGAGCACCTGCCGGCGGTGGAGGCGCACTTCACCGGATCGACCGCGGCGGCGGCCGTCGCGGTGGCGCATGGTGAGTACGACGCGGCGGTCGCCGCGCCCATCGCGGGCGTCCGCAACCGCCTGGTCGCGCTGGCGGAGGACATCGCCGACACCCCGGGGGCCGTCACCCGGTTCGTGCTGCTGATCCGCCCCGGCCGGCCACCCGAGCCGACCGGCGCGGACAAGACCTCGCTGGTCGCGTTCATCCGGCACGACCACACCGGCGCGCTGCACGAGGTGCTGACCGAGTTCGCGATCCGCGGTGTGAACCTGACCCGCATCGAGTCCCGACCGACCGGGGAGCGCCTCGGTCGGTACTGCTTCTCCATCGACTGCGAGGGGCACGTCGCGGACGCGCGCGTGGGCGACTCGCTGGCGGCGCTGCGCCGGATCTGCGCCGACGTGCGCTACCTCGGCTCGTACCCGCGGGGCGGGCCCGGCGAGCCGCCCCGACTACCGCCGGGCCGCGACGACGCGGCCTTCGCCGACGCCGCGGCGTGGCTCGCGAGGCTGCGCGACGGCGGTCACGGCTGACGCAATCCTGCAAGACGAAGCCGGAAGTCCCGACGCAAGGTGGAGGCATGTCCCACTACCCGACCATCACCCCGCACCTGGCCATCACCGACGTGGCCGCCGCCCTGGACTTCTACGCCAAGGCCTTCGGCGCGCAGGAGCGGCTGCGGCTCACCCTGCCGGACGGGACCGTCGCCCACGCCGAGATGACCCTCGACGGCGGCCTGGTGACGCTGGGCGCGGCGATCCCCGAGTACCAGCTGGAGGCACCGGACCCGGACCGCCCGGTGCAACCGCGATCACGGTCTTCGGCCAGGACGTCGACGGGCGGTACGAGCAGGCCGTGGCCGCCGGCGCGGGGCCGGCGCCGAGGTGGACTGGGCGGACCTCGCGGTCCGGCTCGGCTTCGCCGACCAGTCGCACTTCGTCAAGAGGTTCACCGCACTGGTCGGCGCGCCGCCGGGGGAGTACCCGGCGGCGTCCGCCGATCGCGTGACCTCCTAGAGGTAGAGGCCGGTCGAGGGCTCGATCCGGTGGGCGGCCACGGCGTGCACGTCACGCTCCCGGAGGATCAGGTACGTCTCGCCGTGCACCTCGACCTCGTGCCGGTCCTCCGGGCTGAACAGCACCCGGTCGCCGATCTCGACCACCCGCACGTGGTTGCCGACCGCGAGCACCTCGGCCCAGGCCAGCCGGGTGGTGGCGACCTGGGCGGTCGACGGGATGAGGATGCCGCCGCTGGAGCGCCGCTCGCCCTCCTCGCCCGGCATCCGCACGAGCACCCGGTCGTGCAGCATCCGGATCGGCAGCCGCTGGTCGTCCACCACGGGCCGACGGTAGTCAGTCCCAGCCGAGCTCGTGCAGCCGGGCGTCGTCGATGCCGAAGTGGTGCGCGATCTCGTGCACGACGGTGATCGCGACCTCCTCGACCACGTCCTCCTCGGCGTCGCAGATCCCCAGGATCGCCTCCCGGTAGAGGGTGATCCGGTCCGGCAGCACGCCGCCGTAGTCGTGGCCACGCTCGGTCAGCGCGACCCCCTCGTACACCCCCAGCAGTCCCGGGTCGGCCGGGTCGCGGTCCTCGACCAGCACGACGACGTTGTCCATCAGCCGGATCAGCTCGTCCGGGACCTGGTCGAGCGCGTCGCCGACCAGCTCCTCGAAGCGCCGGCGGGACAGATCGA
>DASPYH010000247.1:0-2207 GCA_035636875.1 Mycobacteriales bacterium
TCCGCCTGAGCACCGGCATCACCGGCCGGCATGCCCGCGGTGCTCGCGGGGCCCGGGTGCGCGGCCCCACCGGCCCAAGCGACGAGCAGCCGGCGCACGGCGACCCGGACCGCCGCGACGGCGGGATCGGGGCCGGCCACCGGGTCGGGCGCGCTCAGGCGGACGCGGCCGGCCGGAAGCCGTGCACCCGCTCGACCCAGTCCAGCGGCGCGGCCAGCTCGCTGCGGCGGGGCAGCGTCTCGGGCGAGGTCCAGACCGCGTTGAAGGCCTCGATGCCGACCGAGTCGACCACCTCGCGGACGAACCTGCTGCCGTCGGCGTACTGCCGGAGCTTCACGTCCAGGCCGAGTGCCCGGCGCAGGAAGCGGTCCAGCGGCCCGGTGCCCTCCCGGCGCCGGGCGAACCGCTCCCGGATCACCGCGGTCGACGCCACCACGTCCGGGCCGACCGCGTTCATCACGTACTCCGCGTGGCCCTCGACCAGGCTCATGAACGCGGTCAGCCGGTCGACGACCTCCCGCTGCGCCGGGCTCTGCACCAGCCCGAGCAGGCCCTGGCCGGCCGCGTCGCGCTCGCCGCGGACGATGCGGGCGAGCTGCTGGGCGGCCGCCGCGAGGCGCTCCCGCAGGGCATCCGGGTCGAGGTCGGTCGCCTCCACCAGCCGGTCGATCTCGGTGACGAGGTGGCCCCGCAGCCACGGCACGGCGGTGAACTGGAGCCGGTGGGTCACCTCGTGCAGGCTCACCCAGAGCCGGAAGTCAGCGGGATCGACGCCGAGCGACCGCTCGGCATCGACGACGTTCGGCGCGACGAGCAACAACTGGCCGCCGGGCTCGGCGAAGAACTCGAACTGTCCCAGCACCTTGCCGGACAGGAACGCCAGCACGGCGCCGGCCTGCAGACCGGTGGCGCGGGGACCGATCGCCTGCTCGATCCGGCCCGGCGGCCGCGGCCGGCGCTCTTCGAGCCGGGCGACCAGCGGGGTCAGCAGGGTGGCCATGGCCTCCGCGTTCACCCGCACCCAACCGGGGCGGTCCACGACGCGCGTGGGCGGGGTCGGGCCGGTCGGGCGCAGCGCGGTGATCTGCTCGACGTGCCCGGCGGCGACGTCCACCTGCCGACGCAGGGACTCGACCGCGGCGTCCGCCTCGCTCCGGGTGACCTCGGGGCCGGGCGACATCAGGCGCGTGGCGGTCGCGACGGCGAGGTCCCAGTCGACCATTCCGGGCTGCGAGCTCATGCGGCCACCGTACGCCGACCCCCCGACACCGACCGGCTCGCCGGAACCGCGGGGTCAGCACCCCGCCGAGCCCGCCGACCACCCGGTGAGCCGCCCGCGCCGGCCCGAGCCGGTCCCGTACGCACACTCAGGCCTGCCCGAGGCCCAGGAGACACGCCGGCCACGGGGTGAACCGCCCCGCGTCGGGACTCAGCGGCAGCCGCACCCGGCCAGCGCCGCCGCGACCACGTCCAGCGCTGCCTCGGCCCGCAGCGTGCCGGCGACCGGGACCCGATCGGCGACCACGGCGAACGCGAGCAACCGGCCGTCCGTGCCCCGCACCAGCCCCGCCAGCGAGCTCACCCCGGTCAGCGTGCCGGTCTTGGCCCTGACCTGACCGGCCGCGGGCGCGGTCGGGCCGGCCCGGAACCGGCTGTCGAGCGTGCCGTCGTACCCGGACACCGGCAGGCCGGGCACCAGCGCGTGCAGCTCCGGCCGGTCCGGCGCCACCGCCGCCCGCAGCGCCGCGGCGAGCAGCGCCGGGCTGACCCTGTCCCGGTACGACAGCCCGCTGCCGTCGACCAGACCGTCGCCGCCGCTGGGCAGCCCGAGCCGGTCGAGCACCCCGCGGACCGCCGCGACGGCCCCGGCGAAGCTAGCCGGCTGCCCCTGCGCGACCGCGACCTGCCGCGCCAGCGTCTCGGCCATGACGTTGTCCGACGCCAGCAGCAGCTGCTCGACCAGCCGTCCCACCGGCGCGGAGCGCACCTCGGCGAGCTGACGCGCGGCCGGCGCGGCCGTACCCCGGACGACCTGCGCGCCCGGCGACCCCAGCGCGACGGCCAGCGCACGACCGGCCGCGAGGTCTGGGTTGCTGAACCGGGCCGGCCTCGCCGGTGACCGCCGGCCGCCGTCGAGCGTCAGCGCGGTGATCGGCGCGACGTACCCGCCGGCGACGTCGGCGGGGTCCCAGCCGGGACCGAGCGTC
>DASPYH010000248.1:0-7526 GCA_035636875.1 Mycobacteriales bacterium
GGCAAGGAGGTCTTCCTCGGCGTCGGGCCGGCCGCCGACGTGGACCGCTACCTCGACGGTGTCCCCTACGACGAGGTGATCCAGGTCCGGTTCTCCCCGTTCCGGTACGAGACCACCAGGCACGACGGCGACCGGGCGCCCGAGCCGCCCGCTGACCAGTCGTTCTGGTCCGCCAGGGCGAGCGGGCCCGGCGAGCAGACGCTGGAGTTCGGTGTCAACGGCGGCGACTACCGGGTCGTGGTCATGAACGCGGATGCCTCACAGGGGGTCGACGTACGCTCGTCGTTCGCGCTGCGGGCGCCGTTCCTGCGCCGGCTCGCGCTCGGCATGCTGATCGTGGGCCTGCTCCTGCTCGGGGTCGGCGTAGCCCTTCTCGTCTGGGGCATCCGGACCAAGGTGCCGCGCAGGCAGCCGGCCTGGGGGCCGTACGGGGGCTATCCGGGCTATCCGGGCTACGGCTACCCGCCCGGGTACGGGCAGGGCGGTTATCCCCCGCCCGGCTACCCGCCCGCGGGGTATCCCCCGCCCGGGTCCACCGCGGCGCAGGCACCGCCCGGATACCCCCCGGCGGGGTATCCGCCCGGATCGACGCCGGCCGAGCCGACGCCCGGATACCCACCGGCGGCCGGCTGGCAGCCGACCCCGCCGGCGTCACCGGGTTGGACCGGTCCCCCGCCGAGCACGCAGCGGCTCCCGTCACCGGAGCCGCCGGAGGCTCCGCGGCCGGACGCGTCGGCCGAGCGGCCGGGCTCCGGGGCCGGTCCCCGGCCCGATGCCCCGACCGACCGGCCGCCGCCGGACACCGGTCCGCCGGCCGAGCCGTTGCCCGAGGCCGCTCCGCCGGCCGAGCCGCCGGCGGACCGCGACGGCGAGGACCGCCGTACCTGACCCACGGGGTAGCCTCACGCCGTGCGGGTGTCGCGAGGGTTCGCCGGGCGGCGGCGAGGCGGCGAACCGGGCCGACTGCCGCCGGGGCAGTACGACGTGGGCGCCGACTGGCCGGTGCTGACCGCGGAGCTGACGCCGCGGATCGACCTGGATCGCTGGACGATGCGGGTCGACGGCCTCGTCGAGCAGCCGCAGAGCTGGACCTGGGGGCAGGTGCGGACGCTGGCGGCCTCCCATTTCGACGGGGACATCCACTGCGTCACCACCTGGTCCAAGCTGGACACGTCCTTCGCCGGCGTCTCGGTCGACACGCTGCTGGCGGCGGCCCGGCCGCGTCCCGAGGCGACGTACGTGGTCGCCACGAGCGTCACCGGCTACACCACCAACCTCCCCCTCGACGACGTGGTCGCGGGCAAGGCGTGGATCGTGTGGGAGTACGAGGGCCGGCCGCTGCCGATCGAGCACGGCGGCCCGGTGCGGATGATCGTGCCCCACCTGTACTTCTGGAAGTCGGCTAAGTGGATCGAGTCGATCACGCTGCTCGACCACGACGAGCCCGGGTTCTGGGAGGTCCGCGGCTACCACGACCGGGGCGACCCCTGGCGCGAGCAGCGTTACGCGGGTGACTGAGCCCGCCGGCCCGCTGCCGCCGGTCAGTCCTTGGCAGTGGGGCCGGGTGGAGCAGATCCGGGTGGAGAACCCGCACGTCAAGACCCTCCGGGTGACGGTGCCGGACTGGGTGCCCCAGCTGCCCGGGCAGCACTACGTGGTCCGGCTGACCGCCGATGACGGCTACACGGCGAGCCGGTCCTACTCCGTGGGGTCGCCACCCGAGGACGCGGGTGTCGTCGAGCTGACCGTCGACCGGCTGCCGAACGGCGAGGTCTCCCCGTACCTGCATGACGAGCTGCGGGTCGGCGACGAGCTCGAGCTGCGCGGGCCGGTCGGCGGCCACTTCGTCTGGCGCGGCGACGGCCCGCTGCTGCTGGTCGCTGGCGGGTCCGGAGTGGTGCCGGTGATGGCGATGCTGCGGCACCGGCGGCTGGTCGAGCCGGACGTCCCGGCCCGGCTCCTGTACTCCGTCCGGTCACCGACGGAGCTGATCTACGGCGGCGAGCTCGGCGACGAGACCACGGTCATCTTCACGCGGCAGGCGCCGGCCGGCCAGCGGCGACCGGCCGCCCGCATCGGCCCGGCCGACCTCGGCGCGGTCGCCTTCGACTCCGGACCCGCGTACCTCTGCGGGTCGAGCGGTTTCGTCGAGACGGCGGCGCGGCTGCTCGTCGACGCGGGCGGATACGAGCCGGGCCGGGTCCGGCTGGAGCGGTACGGCCCGACCGGCTGAGCGTCCGGCCGCCGGCCGGGCGCCCCATCCGGCGGCTGACCGGCGGAGCCGCACCCCGCTGAGCGTTCGTCGCGCCGGCTGGGGCGCCAGAGCGCCGCGGCCGGGCGCTCTCCGGCCGGCTGGGCACACGTGACCCTCGTGCGGACCCGACCGGACGGGCGGCGCCGGCGTCGGGGATGCTGGCCGGGTGGATCAGGTCGACGACCCGGCACCCGATCCGACCCGCCCGGCACGGCTGGCGCGCAGGCCGGCCGGGACCGACCCGGCCGAGCCGGAGGCGGCGCGGAGCCGGCCCGACGGCCCCGCCGCCGGACCGGCCGGTGCCGGGGGCACCGACGGCACCGTTACCGGACCGGCCGGTGCCGGGGGCACCGACGGCCCCGTTACCGGACCGGCCGGTGCCGGGGGCGAGGTGGTGCGGGCTCCGTTCCCGCCAGCGTTCGCGGCCGCCGTCGTGTTCGTCTCCGCGGCCGCCGTGCTGGTCCTGGAGATCGTCGCGCTGCGCCTGGTCGCCCCGTACGTGGGCGTCACCCTGCAGACGAACACCGCGGTGATCGGCGCCGCGCTGAGCGCGATCGCCGCCGGCGCGTTCACCGGTGGCCGGATCGCCGACCACACCGACCCTGGCCGCCTGCTCGGGCCGCTGCTGCTCGTCGCCGCGGCGCTGACGCTGCTGACCCTGCCGATCGTGCGGTTCACCGGCGAGGCCGCCCGCGGCGGCGACGCGTCCGCCACCCTGCTGCTCGCGATGGCCGCGGTCGTCGCCCCGGCCGCGCTGCTGTCCGCGGTCACCCCCATGGTCGCCACCCTGCAGCTGCACGACTTGCGCCAGACCGGCACGGTCGTCGGCCGGCTGTCCGGGATCGGCACCTTCGGCGCCGTCGTCGCCACCTTCGCCACCGGCTTCATCCTGGTCGCGGCGTTCCCGACCAGCGCGATCGTGCTCGGGACCGGCACGGTCGTCGCGCTGACCGGTGCCGCGGTGCTCTGGCAGCGGTGGCGCACGGTCCGGGGCGCGGCGCGCGGGTCGCTGCCGCCGAGCCTGGTCGCGCTGCTGCCGGTCACGGTGCTGCTGGTGGCCGTCTCGCCGAACCCGTGCCAGCGGGAGACCGAGTACCACTGCGCCCGGGTGATCGCCGACGGCTCCCGGCCCGGCGGCCGGACGTTGGAGCTGGACACGCTGCGGCACAGCTATGTCGACCTGGGCGACCCGCTGCACCTGGAGTACGAGTACACCCGGGCGATCGGGGCCGTCGCCGACGCGCTGCGCCCGCCCGGGGAGGCGATCCGCGCGCTGCACATCGGCGGCGGCGGGTTCACCCTGCCCCGCTACCTCGCCGCCGCCCGCCCGCGGACGCGAAGCACCGTGCTGGAGATCGACGGCGGCGTGGTGGAGCTGGGTCGGCGCCTGCTCGGCGTCGATCGCATCCCGGGCCTCGCCGTCCGGGTCGGCGACGCACGGACCGGGCTGCGCGAGCAACCCGACCGCGGGTACGACCTGGTGGTCGGCGACGCGTTCGGCGGCATCGCGGTGCCCTGGCACCTGACCACCCGCGAGGTCGCCGAGCAGGTGCGGCGCACCCTGCGCCCGGACGGCGTCTACGCGGTGAACGTCATCGACTACCAGCCGGACCGGTTCGCTAGGGCCGAGATCGCCACGCTGCGCGCCGTCTTTGGGCACGTCGTGATGCTCGCGGCGCCGGCAACGCTAGCCGGCGCCGCCGGCGGCAACCACGTGCTGGTCGCCGGCGCCGGCCCGCTGGCGCTGGCCGCGATCGAGGACGCGCTGCGCCGGCGCGGCGGCTGGCTGGCCGCGGACGAGGCGGCGACCGCGCGGTACGCGGGGTCGGCGCGGGTGCTCACCGACGACCGGGCGCCGGTCGACCAGCTCGTGACGACCTACGGCTCCTGAGCGCCGACCTCGTCCAGCCTTGCCCTCCGCCCGGCGCCGTCGTGCCCGGTCGGGTCCGGTCCGGGCTGCTGCTCCGGCCCGGCCGGCTGCCCTACGCCGTCGAGCTCGGCCCGGCCCGGTTCGGGCTGCGCCGCCAGGGCCGGCTGCCCGAGGCCGTCACGCTCGGTCCGGCCCGGTTCGGGCTGTTCCGGCCCCACCCGCTGCCCGACGCCGTCGAGCTCCACCGGGTCGGCGAGCCGCAGCTTGCGCCGGGCCCGCTGGTAGAACGTGGTGGTACCGAGCCGCACCACCCGCCCGGCCCGCGCGCACAGCGCCACCTCGACGGCCTGCCCCGGCTCCACCTGGCCGGCGAGGTTCCCGTCGACCTCGATGGCGAGCCGGCCGCTGGAGGACAGCAGGTCCAGCCCGACCGGCTCGCCGGCGGACAGGAACACCGCCCGGTTGAACGTCGAGTGCGGCGCGACCGGGATGACCAGCAGGCCCTCAGCCCGGGGCGAGACGATCGGGCCCCCGGCGGAGAAGCTGTACGCGGTCGAGCCGGTGGGAGTGGCGACGACGACCGCGTCCGCGGCGTACCGGACGAACGGCTCGCCCTGGACCCGTACCTCCACCGCCGCGACCGGGTGGCCGGGGTGGCGGACCAGGGCGACGTCGTTGAAGGCGAACGTCGTGGTGCCCGCGAAGTCGGCCTGCACGGCGACCCGCGTCTCGAGGGTGTACTTGCCCGCATCGACGTCGGCGAGCGCGGCGGGCAGGTCGGGCACGTCGATCTCGGCGAGGAATCCGAGCCGGCCGAGGTTCACCCCGAGCACCGGCACACCGGCCGGCTGGGACAGCCGCAGGGCCCGCAGCATGGTGCCGTCGCCGCCGAGGCTGACCAGCAGGTCGCACTGCAGGAGGTCCGGCGGGTCCACCTCGCGGATCATCTCGCCGAGCCGGTCCACCTCGCCGGCCAGGCCCACCACCTCGGCGCCGTGCCGGACGGCCCACTCGTGGATCGCCGCCATCGCCTCGTCGGGGTCCCGCTCGGGGTGCAGCACCACCCCGATCCGCATCGGCCCGTGCACGCCCCCACCATAGGCCGCGGCCGGCCGGCGGAGGTCCAGGAGCAGCCGCCGCGGCTCTCCTCGCCGCCGCCGGCTGCCGGCGGACGTCAGGTGACCGAGTTGCCGTCGCGCTTGCGGCGCTGGTTGTACTCGCGCATCCGTTGGGGGTAGCCGACCACGGCCGCCTCGTACACCGGCAGCCGCAGGTCGCGGGCGAGCTTCCCGATCGCGGCGGGCGTGCCGACCCGGCGCCGGGTCCACTCGCCGTCCGCGGCCACCGCCACCGCGGTGGTGTCGGTGGCGGTGGTCTCCGGCTCGACGTAGAACTCGACGCCGACCCGGCTGGTGGCGAACTCGCGCAGGTGGGCGAGGTCGGCCGGGGTGCCCTCCCGGTCCAGCGTCGTCTTCACGCCGCCGGCGCCGGCGCCGCCGCGCCGCCGCTGCCCACCCCGCCGCCGATTCCGCCACCACGCCATGCGTCCACTCTGCCCTACCCGGCAGTAAATTCGTGTCAAGTGGGGGCACGCGCGCCGTGCGGGCGCGAGCCGGTGCGTCGATGGCGGCGGTCGGCGGGGTGAGCCCGCGAGCGGCTGGGTACCGGGTCGGCATGAGCGTGCGCATCGCCGTGATCGGAGCCGGCGCGGTGGCCGCCCGGCACGTCCGGGTCCTGTCCGGCTTCGACGACGCGCGGGTGGTCGCCGTCGCCGACCCGGTCGCCGAGGCGGCGGACCGGCTGGCCTCGAGCTGCGGGGCCCGCGGGTACGCCGACGCCGAGCGGTTGCTCGAGCGGGAGCGGGTGGACGCGGTGTACGTCTGCGTGCCGCCGTTCGCCCACGGCGAGCCGGAGCGGGCCGTGCTCGCCCGTGGCCTGCCGCTGTTCGTGGAGAAGCCGCTGGCGGCCGACCTCGACACCGCGGAGTCGCTCGCCGCCGAGGTGCGGCGGGCGGGGGTCGTCACCGGCACCGGCTACCACTGGCGGTGCCTGGACACGGTGCGGCGGGCGGCGGAGCTGCTCGCGGACGCCCCGGCGCGGCTCGCGCTCGGCTCCTGGCTGGACAAGCTGCCGCCGCCCGCCTGGTGGCCGCACCGGGCGCTGTCCGGGGGGCCGGTGGTCGAGCAGCTCACCCACGTCCTCGACCTGGCCCGGGCGCTCGTCGGCGAGGTCGAGCTGGTGCACGCGGTCGGCTCGCGGACCGACGGCGGCCCCGGGGACGTCGACGACGTCACCGCGGCCTCGCTGCGCTACCGGACCGGTGCGGTCGGCACCGTCGTGGCAAGCTCGCTGCTGAGCACCAAGCACCGGGCCGGCCTGCAGACCGTCTCGGCCGGTGGCCTCGTCCTGGACGTGTCCGAGCAGGAGCTGGTGGTCGAGCGCGACGGCCGCCGCGAGGGGCACCGCCCGGCGGTGGACGGGCGCCGGGCGGTGGACCGGGAGTTCCTCGACACGGTGACCGGGCGGCGCGAGTCGACCCGGATGCCGTACGGCGAAGCACTGGCCACCCATCAGCTCGGCTGCGCGCTGGCCCGCTCGGCCGCGACCGGCGCCCCGGTCCCGCTCGCCCCGGTCCCGGTCGGTGCTCCGTGAGCGCCCAGCCGCTGCCGACTCCGCGTCGAGGGGCGGCCTCCCGCCGCCGGGATCGGGGGCTCCCGTGATCGAGCGGCTGGTGCTGGCCGGCCCGGGCCGTGCGCAGCTGGCGTCCGAGCCCGACCCGCCGCTCGCGGACAGGCAGGTCCGGATCGCGACGGACTACACCGGGCTGTCGGCCGGCACCGAGCTGTCCTGGTTCAAGGGCACGAACCCGTTCGTGGGCCGGTCCTTCGACCGCGAGCTCGGCCTGTTCGGCGACGGGCGGGCGCAGAGCCCGTACCCGATCACCAACGTCGGCTACATGGAGTCCGGCCGGGTGGTGGAGAGCCGGGCGCCCGGGCTGCCGGTCGGCACCCGGGTCGCGGCGGCGTACGGGCACGCGACCGGCCACGTCGCGGACCCGGCCACCGAGCACGTCGTGCCGCTGCCGCCCGAGCTGGACCCGGTCCTCGGCGTGTACGTCGCGCACATGGGGCCGATCTGCGCCAACGGCGTCCTGCACGCGGCCGCGGACGCGGTGGGCGGGGACGTCCGGTCGCTCGCGGACGGCGTCGCCGGCCGCCGCGTGCTGGTCGCGGGCGCCGGCGTGGTCGGCCTGCTCACCGGCCTGCTGGCCGTGCACCACGGCGCCGAGGAGGTGGTCGCGGTGGACGCGACCGCGGACCGGCTGTCCGCCGCCGAGGCGCTCGGCATGGTGGCGCTGCCCGACTCGCGCGACGTGCCGCTGCTGCTCAAGCGGCGCTGGCG
>DASPYH010000249.1:0-6374 GCA_035636875.1 Mycobacteriales bacterium
CGGCGACCAGGAAGGCGACCGTGTCGGCGACCATCGCGAGGTTTTCCTCGGGCGTGGTACGAAGCGCCTGCGTCACGTGCCTGAGGTCGGACTTGGCGACCAGGGTGACCACCGGGGTCTGCGCGTCCCGCAGCGCCAGCACCTGGGGATCCTGGTGCGCCCTCGCACCGGCGCGCCGGGTCGCACCGAAGGCGACCAGCACGGCATGCCGCAGCGGCACCTCGGCGCGGGCGCGGTCGAAGAACTCGGTGTCCTTGGGCAGCGCGCCCGGCCAGCCGCCCTCGACGAACCCGACCCCGAGCTCGTCCAGCAGCCGGGCAACCGCGAGCTTGTCGGCCACCGAGAAGGACATGCCCTCGCCCTGCGCGCCGTCGCGCAGCGTGGTGTCGAAGACGTGGAACGAGTCGTCGAGCATGAGAACCCCTGGAAACGAGAAGACCTCCCGCGGGTGCGGGAGGTCTGCGCGCTGGCGGTCCTTCGCCGGCGCGCTAGGTGATGATGATCACGCTGAGGTGGAGCACGTCGCGGAGTCTAGGCGCACGAGGACGGTATGGGAAACCCGTCCCATCATCCGGGACGCGCTGCGGCGACGAGCGCGGTGAACAGCCGCCCGTCCGTACCCGCCTCGGGATGCCAGAGCACGCCGATCCGGAACCGGCCGTCCGGGGCCTCGACCGCCTCGATCGTGCCGTCGTCCGCACAGGCGCTGACCGTGAGCGTGCCCGGGTCGGCCACGCCCTGGTGGTGGTGGCTCGGCACCTCGAGGCCCTCCCCCGACTCGCCCAGCAGGTCGGCCAGCCGGGTGCCGGGCACCGTCCGGACCAGGTGCGAGGCGTACCCGCCCGGCGCTCCCCGGTGCCGGTCGGAGCCCACGACGTCGGGCAGGTGCTGGCTCAACCGTCCACCCGCGACAGACGTCAGCAGCTGCATCCCGCGGCAGATGCCCAGCACCGGCAGGTCCGCCGCGATCGCCGCGCGCAGCAGCGCGACCTCGCCGGCGTCCCGGTCGGGCCGCACGCCGCTGGTCCGCGGGTCGCGCTCGGCACCGTAGAGGGCGGGGTCGAGGTCGGCGCCGCCGGCGAGGACGAGCGCGTCGAGCGCGTCGACCACCTCCTCGGCGCCCTCGGGCAGCGGCGGCACCACCAGCGCCCGGCCGCCGGCCGCGTGCACCGCGGTCACGTACGCCTGCGGCAGCAGGGTGGCCTCCCTGTCCCAGACGCCCCAGCGGGCCTGCTCGACGTACGAGGTGATCCCGACCAGCGGCAGCACCGGACCCGCGCTCACAGCGGGGTCGCGTACGCGGCGGTGATGCCGCCGTCGACCAGGACCGCCGAGGCGGTGTTGGACGACGCGTCGTCGCTGGCCAGGAAGGCGGCCGCCGCGGCGATCTCGCGGGCCTCGGCGAACCGTCCCATCGGGACGTGCACGAGCCGGCGGGCGGCCCGCTGCAGGTCCCGGACCGCCGCCCGCAGCGTCATCCGGCTCACGCCGAGCCGGCGGGCGAGTTCCCGCTCGGCGGCAGCCGGTCGCCGTGCTGCACCAGCCCCAGCTTGATCACCTGCACCAGCCGCTCGACCGTCTCCTAGAACGTGTTGCCGCCGCGGACCGGGCGGAAGGCCGCGTCGTCTCCCCCCGGTGCGGGAGCGGGCCGCGCCGTCGACCCGGCCACGGCCACTCCTCCCGCGCGGGTGCGAGCCGACGATAGCCCGGCCCGCCGGCTCGCTGGCACGCCGGGAGGCGGCCGACATGGCTCCGCTCCGACGAGTCGCACCGGCACCGTCCGGAGCGCCTCCCACGCCGCCGTCCAGCCGCAACTGCGACACACGCGTCGGCGAGGCGTCGGGTCCGGCGGCAGCCCCGCCGCTACTCGCGAACGTACTCGTTCCACTCCTTGTAGCGGTCCACCTCGCCGCGGGTGGCGGCCGAGAAGACCTCGGTCACCTCGCGGGTGATCTGGCCGGGCCTGCCGGTGCCGACCTTGCGGTCGTCCACCTCGGCGATCGGCACGATCTCCGCCGCCGTGCCGGTGAAGAACGCCTCGTCGGCCAGGTAGAGGTCGGTGCGGACCAGAGCCTGCTCGACCACCTCGTACCCGAGGTCGCGGGCGATCGCGATGACCGAGTCGCGGGTGATGCCCTCCAGCAGCCCTTCCTGCACCGGCGGGGTGAGCAGCCGGCGGCCCTTGACGACGAAGATGTTCTCCCCGGTCCCCTGGACGACGTTGCCGGCGGGGCTGAGCAGCACGGCCTCGTCGTAGCCGGCCTTGAGCGCGGCGACCTTGCTGAGCGAGGAGTTCACGTACTGCCCGGTGCCCTTGCCCTGGGGCGGGATCGAGTTCTGGTTGATGTGCTGCCAACTCGACGTCATCGCCCGGCAGCCGGCCTCGAGCGCGTCCGCACCGAGGTAGAGACCCCACGGCCACACCGCGATCGCCGTCTCCACGTGGCTCGGCAGCGGGTTGAGACCCATCTCGCCGTACCCGAGGTAGACGATCGGCCGGATGTAGCAGGACTCCACGTCGTTGATCCGGACCGTCTCCTTGGTCGCGGCGACGATCTCGTCCTGCGTGAAGCCGGGGTCGAGCAGGTAGATCCGCGCCGAGCGGAGCAGCCGCGAGACGTGGTCGGTGAGCCGGAAGACCGCCGGGCCCCGGGCCGTCGCGTAGGCCCGGATGCCCTCGAACACCCCCCACCCGTAGTGCAGCGTCGGGTTGAGGATGTGCACCGTCGCGTCGTCCCAGTCGACGAACGTGCCGTTCATCCAGATCTTCGAGGTCGGCGTGATCGGCACGGGAAAGACTCCTTCGGCGGCGGTGCCTGCGGTCCGGGTGCTTGGACTTCCTAGGATTGCACCACACGAGGCACCGCGGCCGCAGGCCGGTCGCGGTCGGCCCGGGCGCTCCGCTCAGACCGGGCTGTGCTGGCTGGTCAGCGCGGCCAGCCGGTCCCCGATCGACTCGGTCCGGCCGGGGTCGCCGTGTTCGCGGGTGGCCAGGTCGAAGGCGACCGCGGCCTCCACCCGCCGGGCCTGGTCGCCGTGGCCGAGGTGGTCGAGCAGCAGCGCCACCGACAGCACGGTCGCGGTCGGGTCGGCGCGGCCGGTGCCGGCGATGTCCGGGGCGCTGCCGTGCACCGGCTCGAACATGCTCGGGTTGGCCCGGCTGACGTCCAGGTTTCCGCTGGCCGCGAGGCCGATACCGCCGGTCACCGCCGCACCGAGGTCGGTGAGGATGTCTCCGAACAGGTTGTCGGTGACGATCACGTCGAAGCGGCCCGGGTCGCTGACGAAGAACATCGCCGCCGCGTCCACGTGCTGGTACGCCAGCGTCACCTCGGGGTGCTCGCGCGCGACGTCCTCCACGGTGCGCGACCACAGCGAGCCGGCGTGGGTGAGCACGTTGGTCTTGTGCACCAGCGTCAGGTGCCGCCGCTCGCGCGCGGCCGCCCGCCGGAAGGCGTCGCGGACGACCCGCTCGACGCCGAACGCGGTGTTGACGCTGACCTCCGTCGCCACCTCCTGCGGGGTGTCCTTTCGCAGCTCTCCGCCGGCCCCCGAGTAGGGCCCCTCGGTGCCCTCGCGCACCACCACCATGTCGATGTCCGGGCTGCCGGCCAGGGGGCTGCGCACGCCCGGGAACAGCCGCACCGGCCGCAGGTTGACGTGGTGGTCGAGCTCGAACCGCAGCCGCAGCAGCAGCCCGCGCTCGAGGACACCGGACGGCACGCTGGGGTCGCCCACGGCGCCGAGCAGGATCGCGTCCTGGCCGCGCAGCTCGGCGATCACCGAGTCGGGCACCAGCTCGCCCGTGCGCTGCCAGCGGGCGGCGCCGAGGTCGTAGGTCGTCGTCTCGACGGAGGAGACCACTTCGCGCAGGACCTTGAGGCCCTCAGCCACCACCTCGGGTCCGATGCCGTCCCCGGGGATCACGGCCAGCTTCATGCCGCGGAGGGTAGACGACGCTCCCGCTCAGGACCGCCATCGGGCCGTTCCGGTACGCCGACTACTCCATATCGATATCAGCGCTGCGTACGGCGGTGGCGCCGATCGCCTCGCCGATCCCGGCAAGCACGTCAGACGGCACCGCACTGTCGACCGCGAGGGTCATCAGCGCCTCGCCGCCGCGCCGGTTGCGGCTGACCTGAGCGCCGGCGATGTTGACCCCGGCCTCGCCGAGCCGGGCACCGACCATGCCGACGATGCCTGGCTGGTCGTGGTAGCGGAAGAACAGCAGGTGCCCCTCCAGCCGCAGGTCCAGGTCGTAGCCGTCCACCTCGGTGAGCTTCTCCACCTGCTTGGGGCCCATCAGGGTGCCGGACACGCTGACCTGCTCCCCGGCCGGGAGCACGCCACGGACGGTGACGAGGTTGCGGTAGTCCTCGGACTCGGCGTACGTCGCCAGGCCGACGTCCACCCCGCGGTCCTTGGCGAGCAGCGGCGCGTTGACGAAGGTGACCTGCTCCGAGACGACCTCGGTGAACACGCCCTTGAGCGCGGCCAGCTGCAGCACGCTCACGTCGTGCGCGGCGATCTCGCCCCGGACCTCGACCGTGATGCTCTGCGCGACCCCGCCGGCCATGGCGGTGAAGACCCGACCGAGCTTCTCCGCCAGCGGCAGCCCCGGCCGAACCTCCTCGGCGACCACACCGCCGGCCTGCACGTTCACGGCGTCCGGGACGAACTCGCCCTGCAGCGCGAGCCGGACCGAGCGGGCCACGGCGAGGCCGGCCTTGTCCTGCGCCTCCACGGTGGACGCGCCGAGATGCGGCGTCACCACCACGCCGGGCAGGCCGAACAGCGGGCTGTCGGTGGTCGGCTCGGTCGCGAACACATCGATCCCGGCACCGCCGACGTGCCCCGACCGGAGCGCGTCGGCCAGCGCGGCCTCGTCGACCAGGCCGCCGCGGGCGGCGTTGACGATCCGGACCCCCGGCTTGGCGAGCGCGAGCTCGCGCGCGCCGATGAGCCCCACGGTCTCGGGCGTCTTGGGCAGGTGGATCGTCACGAAGTCGCTCTCGGCGAGCAGCTCGTCCAGGGGCACCAGTCGGACGCCGACCTGCGCGGCTCGGGCCGGCTGGACGTACGGGTCGTAGGCCAGCAGCCGGGTGCCGAAGGCGGACAGTCGTTGCGCGACCAGGATGCCGATGCGGCCGAGCCCGACCACCCCCACTGTCTTGTCGGCGATCTCGACGCCGGTGAACCTGCTGCGCTTCCACTCGCCGGACCGCAGCGACGCGTCGGCAGCCGGGACGTTGCGGGCGACCGCGAGCAGCAGGGCGACCGCGTGCTCCGCCGCGCTGACGATATTGGACGTCGGCGCGTTGACCACGAGCACGCCCCGGGCCGTCGCGGCGGGCACGTCGACGTTGTCCAGGCCGATGCCGGCCCGGGCGACCACCGAGAGCCGGTCGGCGGCGGCCATGGCGTCGGAATCGATCTTCGTGGCGCTGCGGACGATCACGGCGTCCACCCCGGCCAGCGCTGGCAGCAGCGCCGACCGGTCGGCGCCGTCGACGTGGCGCACCTCGAAGTCGGCCGCCAGCACGTCGAGGGCGGACGGGGCGAGCTCTTCGGTGACGAGGACGACCGGTCGGCGGTCGGGCTGGGCCACGCGGGTGCTCCTCGGGTCACGGCGAGCGCCGGCCTCCGCCGGCGCTGCCGCTCATCGTATCGGCGCCCCCAAAGCCTGGTCGCACCGTTGGGAGCGGTCGAGGCCCGGTGTGCGAGCAGACCGATTGCGCACCGGCCCGCGACGGCTCGCTACGGGCGGTGCCGGCCGGCGTCCGCGCCGTCCTCGATCGGGCGCTCGACCCGCAGCGGACGCAGCCGCACCCAGGTCAGGAAGAACAAGCCGACCACGAGCATGGCCAGCCCGATCCACAGGTTGATCCGGATGCCGTTGGCCTTGGCCAGCTCGGCGTCGCTGTCGAGGATCCCCACGACGGTCAGCGTGGCGCCGTAGAGCACGAACAGTGCGCCGATGAGGGTGCGCAGGTCGAACAGCCGGGATGCGGTCGTCGTCTCAGTCGGTTGGTCGGTCGGCTCGCGGTCGACGCTGTGGCTCACGGGTGCCTCCCCCTACAGGAAGATCAGGCTGAGGACGAGGGTGATGGCCAGTGCGCCGAAACCGAGCACCGTCGGCGACTGCCACCAGGGCGGCTTCGGAGGCGGTGGCGGTGCGTCCGGGTTCGGCACGCCGGCGACCAGCCCCGCCAACTCCCGCTCGGGTTTCGGCGCGGTCACCAGCGAGACGGCGATGGTCACCACCGCGTCGGCGACGAAGGCGCAGATCGCGCCGTAGAAGTTCTGCGACTGGGTCGAATCGATGTGGACCCACGGCTCCCAGAACGTGGTGCCGCCGATGGTCAGCCCGACGA
>DASPYH010000250.1:0-3084 GCA_035636875.1 Mycobacteriales bacterium
GCTGCTGGTCATGGCGGACGGCTCGGCGCGGCGGTCGGAGCAGGCACCCGGGTACGTCGACCCCCGTGCGGCGCCGTTCGACGCGGCCGTGGCCGCGGCGCTGGCGATCGGCGATGCCGGCGTGCTGGCCGGTCTCGACCCCGCGCTCGGCGCCGAACTGCTCGCGGCCGGCGTGCCGGCGTGGCGCGTCGCCGGGCACGCGGCCGCTGGCTTCGAAGTGGACGCGGAGCTGCTGCACGAGTCGGCTCCGTACGGGGTCGGCTACTTCGTCGCGTCCTGGGCACGCCGGTGACCGCGCGGCCGGTCGTCGCCGTCGTCGGACCGACCGCCACGGGCAAGTCCGACCTCGGCGTCGCGCTCGCCGAGCGCCTGGACGGCGAGGTGGTCAACGCCGACTCGATGCAGCTCTACCGCGGCATGGACGTCGGCACCGCCAAGCTCACCGAGGCCGAACGCCGCGGCGTCCCGCACCACCTGCTCGACGTGTGGGAGGTGACCGAGCGGGCCAGCGTGGCGGAATACCAGCGGCTCGCCCGGGCGGCGGTGGACGGCGTGCTCGGCCGCGGCCGGCTTCCGGTGCTGGTCGGGGGCTCCGGGCTCTACGTCCGCGCGGTGCTGGACGACCTGGACTTCCCCGGCACCGACCCGCGGCTGCGGGCCCGGCTGGAGGCCGAGCTCGCCGCTGTCGGCGCCCCTGCCCTCCACGAGCGACTGTCGCGAGTGGACCCTGCCGCGGCGCGCGGCATCCTGCCGTCGAACGGCCGCCGGGTGGTGCGGGCGCTGGAGGTGGTCGAGCTGACCGGCAGTTCGTTCGCCGCGACGCTGCCCGCACCGGCGGCGACCGTCTACGACGCCGTCCAGATCGGCCTCGACCGGCCGGCTGGCCTGGACGAGCGCGTCGAGGCGAGGGTGGAGCGGATGTGGGCGCGCGGGCTGGTGGACGAGGTGCGCGCGCTGCTGCGGCGCGGGCTGCGGGACGGCCCCACCGCCAGCCGGGCGCTCGGCTACCAGCAGGTCCTCGGGTACCTCGACGGGACGTACGGCGAGGGCGAGGCGCGGGCCGAGACGGTCCGGGCGACCAGGCGCTTCGTCCGCCGGCAGCGGTCCTGGTTCCGTCGCGACCCCCGGGTCGACTGGCTGGACGCCAGTCGAGCGGACCTGCTCGCCGCGGCGGTCGCGGTTGCCCGCCGTACCCTCGAGCGGTGACGGCGATCCGCTTCGTCAAGGGCCACGGCACCGAGAACGACTTCGTGCTGCTGCCGGACGCCGGCGTCGCGCTCACCGCCGACCTGGCCCGCGGACTGTGCGACCGCCGGTCCGGGCTCGGTGCCGACGGGGTGCTGCGGGTGCAGCCGCGACCGGACGACCCGGACGGCGCGCCCTGGTTCATGGACTACCGCAATGCCGACGGCTCGGTCGCGGAGATGTGCGGCAACGGGATACGGGTCTTCGGCCGTCACCTGGTCGACGCCGGCCTCGCCGGGCCGGGGGAGTTGCGGATCGGCACCCGCGCGGGGATCCGGACCGTGCACGTGCCGCCTGCCGGCGACGTCACCGTCGACATGGGACCGCCGTCGGCGCTGGAGGCGTCGCCCTCGGTGGACGGCCGGCCGGGCACGGCCGTGAGCATGGGCAACCCGCACGTCGTGGTCGAGGTGTCCGATGTGGACCGTCTGGCTGCGCTGGACCTGACCCGGCCGCCGGGCGTACGGCCGCCGCTGCCGGAGGGGCAGAACGTGGAGTACGTCGTCCGGCGCGGCCCGCGGCACCTGGTGATCCGGGTGCACGAGCGGGGCGTCGGTGAGACCCGGTCCTGCGGCACGGGCGTCTGCGCGGCCGTGGTGGCCGCCGTGGCGTGGGCAGGCGGGGAGGGCCTGGACGAGCCCTGGTGGGTCGACGTCCCCGGCGGGCGGCTGACCGTCGCCTGGGCGTCTGCCGGTCCGGTGCTGCTCACCGGCCCCGCCGTGCTCCTCGCACGCGGCGAGGTCGAGATCGACCGGCTGGCCCGGCTCAGCCCGGGGTGAGCCGCCAGGCCTGGTTTCCCATCCGCGCCTCGGTGGCGGGGTCGTGGCACGCGTACTGCTGGATCGGCGCACCCTCGTCCTTGGAAGCCCCGGTGACGTCGACGCACTTGCCGCTGTGGTCGGCGACGATCTGCACGTAGCCGTCGAGCCCGGGCACCGGCCGCAGCTCGAAGGTCTGGTTGTCCGCGCCGTGGCACTCCCACTGCACCACCGGCACGCTGTCGCCCTCGCCGCCGCCCAGGACGTCCGCGCACCGCCCGGTGCCAGCGTCGACGAGGGCGTACGCGTCGGCACGGCCGCCCGCGGCGACCAGGTGGAAGCCGGCGGCGGGGTCGGTGCCGCAGGTGCGTTGCACCAGTTGGGCGCCCTCGTCCTTCCGGCCGACCGGCGGGGCGAGGCAGAGGCCGCTGTGCCGGGCGGCGAACGATCCGCCTGCCGGCGGCAGCGGGCTGCCGGTCCGGCTCGGCGCGACACTGGGCCCATGGCGCCCTTGGCTCGGCCGAGCGGCGGCGGCAGCGGGAGAGGTGGCGCCGCCGACCGGGCGGCCGGCGGTGAGCCGGGCGGCCACCAGCAGGACCACGATGGCGAGCAGGACCACGCCGACCACCGCGACCACGGCGAGCAGCGCGGTCCGCTCGTCGCCGCGCAGCGCCGCCAGCCGGCCACCGAGCCGCCGGGCGGTGGCGACCGTCGTGGCCCACCCGTCGCCGGCCCTGGCGAGCGCTCGCTCCGTTGCCGTGACCGGCTCGGAACGCCGCCTGGGCCGGACGGGGGCCGCGGAGGTGGTCTCGGCCCCGCCGCCGAGGCCGGTCAGCAGCGCGCGGGTGAACGTGCCGGTCGGGTCGTCCAGCCCGCGCGGCTCGGCTGCTGGGGCGCCGACCGGCAGCCCTGACTCCTCCGGTCGGCGTGGCGGCCGGGACGGGGCGAGCGGCCCAGGGGCCGGCGGCTCTGGCGAGACGGGCGGGCGCGGCGGCCCGGGCGGGACCGGCGGGCGGGCCGGCACCTCGGGCAGCGGGTACGTCGTCGGCGCGACCGGCCAGCGGGTCGCCGGCGCGACCGG
>DASPYH010000251.1:0-5623 GCA_035636875.1 Mycobacteriales bacterium
CTCGTACGC
This sequence comes from Mycobacteriales bacterium, assembly GCA_035636875.1. GTDB lineage: Bacteria > Actinomycetota > Actinomycetes > Mycobacteriales > CADCTP01 > CADCTP01. Next base: position 10 of record DASPYH010000251.1, read on the forward strand.
GTAGTAGTCGCCGTCCCAGGCACAGATGCCGCGCCGGGCCAACTCCTCGGTGACCGCGCGCGGCTTCCAGCCCTCCACCGAGAACGACACCGTCGGTGTGCGAGACGGCGGCCAGCCGAGCGTGTAGACGTGCAGCATGCTGCGCAGCCCGGACTCCAGCCGGGAGAACACCGACGCCTCGTAGCGCCGCACGGCCGCCATCGAGGCGAGCAGCCGGGCCCGCCGGCTGCCGGTCGTGGTGTCGTCGAGCCCGGCCAGGTGGTCGACCGCCGCCACCGCGCCGGCCATCAGCTCGAAGGCGGGTGTCCCGGTCTCGAAGCGGTCCGGCACCTCGTTCGGCGACGGGACCAGCTTGTCCGGCTGCAGCGTCTGCAGCAGCGCCGGCGCCGCCACCGTGGCGGACATGTGCGGGCCACCCCACTTGTACGCGCTGGTCGCATAGAAGTCGGCGCCCAGCTCGGCCATGTCGACCGGCCCGTGCGGGGTTGCGTGCACCCCGTCGACGTGCACCAGCCCGCCGACCTGGTGCGCGCGGTCCGCGATCGCGCGCACGTCGGGGCGGGTGCCGACCGCGTTGCTGGCGGCGGTGACCGCCACCAGCCGAGTCCGCCGGGTGATCAGCTCGTCGTACTGCCAGACCGGCAGCTCGCAGGTCTCGATGTCGACCTCGGCCCAGCGCACCACGGCGCCGGCCGACTTCGCCGCCACCAGCCAGGGCCGCACGTTCGCGTCGTGGTCCAGCCGGCTGACCACCACCTCGTCGCCGACCTTCCACGTCTTGGCGAGGGCCCGTGCCAGCTGGTACGTGATCGTGGTCATGTTCGGCCCGAGGATCACCCCGCCCGGCTCGCCGCCGACCAGATCCGCGAACGCCCGCCGCGCCGCGTCCACCAGCGCGTCCGCCCGCGCCGAGGACGGGAACGGGCCGTGCCGGTTGGACAGCGGCACCCGCAGCGTCGCGGAGACCGCCCGCGCCACGCTCTCCGGGATCAGCGTGCCGGCCGGGCCGTCGAGGTGGATGTAACCGTCGCCCAGCGTCGGGAACAGGCCGCGGACCCTGGCGACGTCGAAGGGCATGCGACAACAGTACGAGGCAAACCCGCCGGTTCGTGCCCACACCCCCCGGTCGGGGCCGACGGGAGTGGCCCACGCCGGTGGGGAAAGATGGGGCCATGAGTCAGCCGCAGCAGCACGTCGTCGTGGTCGGTCCGGACGGCCAGCCGATGGGTGAGATGGACGTGCCCCCGGGTGCCGCGACAGGTGGCGGCGCGGCCGTCGAGGACCAGGGCACGGACCCGACCGGCCAGATCGAGCAGCCGGCCAAGGTCATGCGGATCGGGACGATGATCAAGCAGCTGCTGGAGGAGGTGCGGGCCGCGCCCCTGGACGAGGCCAGCCGGGCGCGGCTCCGGGAGATCCATCAGACCTCGATCAAGGAGCTGGAGCAGGGCCTCTCGCCTGAGCTGCGGGAGGAGCTGGACCGGCTCACGCTGCCGTTCGACGACTCCTCGACACCCTCTGACGCCGAGCTGCGGATCGCCCAGGCGCAGCTCGTCGGCTGGCTCGAAGGCCTCTTCCACGGCATCCAGACCGCGCTGTTCGCGCAGCAGATGGCCGCGCGGATGCAGTTGGAGGAGATGCGGCGCAGGGCACTGCCCGGCGCGCCCGTGCCGCAGATGCCCGGGCTGGCGCAGCCCCACCCGCCCGGCAGCGGCACCGGGCAGTACCTGTAGCCGCCGGGCCCCGGCGCCTGCCAACTCGCCTCAGCCGGCCGACTCGTCGGCGGCACGGCCCGGACGCGCGCCATCGCCGAAGCCGCCGCGAGTCGCAGCGCCGGACGAGGGGGTCGCGTCGGCGCCGAGGAGGCGCTCGACGACGACGGCGACGCCGTCGTCGTCGTTGCTCGCGGTGATCTCGTCGGCCGCCGCCAGCACCTCCGGGTGCGCGTTGGCCACCGCGACCGCCCGCCCGGCCCAGGCCAGCATGGGGAGGTCGTTCGGCATATCGCCGAAGGCGACCACCTCGGCCGCCGCCACCCCGGCCGCCGAGGCGAGGTCGGCCAGCGCCGAGGCCTTGGTGACCCCGGGCGCTGCGATCTCCAGCAGCGCCTCGTGCGAGGACGAGGTGACCGCCGCCTCGCCGCCGACAACCTGCACCGCCACCGCGAGCAACTCGTCGCAGGCCATGGTCGGGTGCCGGGCGAGCAGCTTCGCGGCCGGCCGGTCCAGGATCGCCTCGGCCGGCCCGACCCGCACGTCGACGTCGCCGATCGCCCAGCCGTGCACGTACCCCGGCTCGTGGCCGAAGTCGACCCCGTACTCCACCGCGAAGAGGAGCCCGGGCACCGCGTCCCGGAGACCGGCCGCCACCCGCTGGAGCGTCGCCACGTCGAGCAGCGTTTCCGCCACGATCTGCTCGGTGTGCATGTCGTAGAGCAAGGCGCCGTTCGCGCAGACGGCGATGCCGGTGTGCCCGGTGGCCTCCGCGACCGGCGCCATCCAGCGCGGCGGACGCCCGGTGACCAGCGCGACCACCATCCCGGCAGCCTCGGCCGCGCTCAGCGCGAGGCAGCTGCGCCGGGAGATCGTGCCGTCGGACCGCACGAGCGTGCCGTCGAGGTCCGTGGCCAGCAGCCTGGCTGGCACAGGGCCGGGCACGGTCGCTGTAAGCATCGCGCCCGGCACGGTCCCTGCGGGCATCGGGCCGCCGGGCGCGGGCATCGGGCCGCCGGGCACACGGGAGGGCGTCGCGCGGGCACGCATGGGCCGCGCGGTCATCGGCCGCCCGGCGCCACCGGCTCCAGGACCTCCCGGCCGCCCAGGTGCGGCCGCAGCGCGGGCGGCACGTACACCGACCCGTCCGGCTGCTGGTGCACCTCGAGCAGGCAGGCGATCGTCCGGGTGACCGCGCACAGCGTGCCGTTCAGCGTCGCCGCGACCCGCGGCTTGCCGGCGGCCTCCCGATAGCGGATGTTGAGCCGCCGGGCCTGGTAGGTCCCGCAGTTCGAGGTCGACGTCAACTCCCGGTAGCGCCGCTGCGACGGGAACCACGCCTCGCAGTCGTACTTGCGCATGGCACTCGAGCCGAGGTCCCCGGCGGCGATGTCGACCACCTGGAACGGCAGTTCCAGCGCGGTCAGGAACTCCCGCTCCCAGTCGAGCAGGCGCAGGTGCTCGGCGACCGAGTCCTCCGGCCGGCAGAAGCTGAACATCTCCACCTTGTCGAACCAGTGCACCCGGAAGACGCCACGGGCGTCCTTGCCGTACGACCCGGCCTCGCGCCGGTAGCACGGCGAGAAGCCGGCGTACCGGATCGGGCCGGTGGACAGGTCGAGGATCTCCTCGGAGTGGTACGCCGCCAGCGGGACCTCCGACGTGCCCACCAGGTAGAGGTCGTCGGACTCGATCCGGTAGACCTCGGCGGCGTGCTCGCCCAGGAAGCCGGTGCCCTCCATGGCCTCGGGCTTGACCAGCGCCGGCGCCACCATCGGCGTCAGCCCGTGGCCGACGGCCTGCGCCATCGCCAGGTTGACCAGAGCGAACTCGAGCTGGGCGCCGACGCCGGTGAGGAAGTAGAACCGGGCGCCGGAGACCTTGGCCCCGCGCCGCACGTCGATCGCGCGGTGCAGCTCGCCGAGCTCGAGGTGGTCGCGGACCGGTTCCGGGTAGGCGCGGACTTCGCCGACGCGCTCCAGCACGACCGAGTCGTCCTCGCCGCCGGACGGGACGCCCTCGCAGACCACGTTCGAGATGGCCAGGTGGGCGGCCCGGATCGCCAGGTCGGCCGCCGACCGCTCGGCCTCCGCGGCCCGCACGTCGTCGGCGAGCGCCTTGGCCCGGCGCAGCAACTCCTCCCGCTCCTCGCCCGTGGAGCGGGGGACCTGCTTGGAGATCGACCTCTGCTCGGCGCGCAGCCGGTCGGCGGCGGCGACCGCGGACCGGCGCCGCTCGTCGGCGGACAGCAGCTCGTCCACCCGAGCAGCGTCTTCGCCGCGGGCACGCTGCGACGCCCGGACCCGCTCGGGGTCCGTCCGCAGCAGGCTCAGATCGATCACGACGGTCCAGGGTACGGGAGCGATCCAGCGAGGCCGCCCGGCGGAGCTCACCGAGCGAGCGCCGGTCCAGGCTCCGCGGCGGTGTCGTCGGGTCACGCATGCTTCGCTTTGATCACCGAGACCCCGCCGGGGCTGGCCGGAGCACTACCGGGCGGGGGCGCGTGGGCCGAGCACCGGCTGGCCTCCGCGGCCGGCGCGGTGGCCCGGCTCCCAGGGGAAGCGGCCGCGCTCGTCTGCTCGCACCAACTGCAGAGCGCGGACGTCCGAGCCGTACAGCGCGACAGCGACCTCGAGGTGGACCTCGGGATGGGCCAGCTCGACGATCTCCGCCAGCGGCCCGCCTCGCAGCGGGATCTGCTCGCCTGCTTCCGGCAGGCCTTCGCGCACCGCGTGTGCGGCAGCGTCGTTGAGCAGGTCGGCCGCCGGCTGCAGCGGCATCCCTGTGACCACGATCTCCGGGTGGCCGAGCGGCGTCAGGCCGACTGTGTATGCCCAGGACGGGCGCCACCGGTCGCGCTCGACGCCCTGCACGGCCCAGCGGTGCGCGGTGATCAGCTTGCGCACGTGGTCGAGGTAGTCCACCCGGTCGGCGCCGGGGTGATCGCAGGTCCAGCACATGTCTCCTCCAATCGGTCGGAACAGCCCCATAATGGACCGAGCCACCGACAGAATCGGCCGGCCGCCGATCGCGGAGGACGTTCCACGACGGCATGACAAATTGAGCTAGACTAGACTTAGTTCATTAGGAGGTCTGAGTGACGGCTGAGCCGGTGCAGGTGAACATGCACGAGGCGAAGACCCACCTGTCTCGGCTCGTGGAGCGGGTTGAGGCGGGCGAGGAGATCGTCATCAGCCGCGCTGCAAAGCCGGTCGCGAAACTCGTCCCGATCCGCGCCGTGCAGCCGCATCGGGAGCCAGGCCTCCTGCGCGGGCGCATCCACGTCGCGGACGACTTCGACGACCCGCTGCCCGCCGAGATGAACGAGGCCTTCACGGGCGAACGCGCGTGAGCGTGCTCCTGGACACCCACGTCCTGCTGTGGTGGCTCGAGGACGACAAGAGGCTGTCCCTCCCGGCCCGGGACGCGATCCTCGCCGCGGAGGAGGTGAGGGTGAGCGCCGCCAGCGTCTGGGAGATCGCGATCAAGCGGGCGCTCGGGAGGCTGGACGTGCCGGCCGACTACCTTGACTACGTCGAGCAGACCTCGTTCCGACCGCTGCCTATCACGTTTCAGCATGCGGACCTGGCGGGTGCGCTCCCGCGACACCACGACGACCCGTTCGACCGGATGTTGGTGGCTCAGGCGCGGATCGAGGGGCTGACCCTGGTCACGGCCGACCGCCGGCTCGGCGACTATGGCATCGCCCTGCTGTCTGCGGTCTGAACGCGGGCTGCGACCCCGCTAGTGCGGTGACCACCAAGGTTCGCCGGTCGGCACCGCGACCGCGAGTGCGCAGATCGCCCGTCCGGTGAGCAGCTGTAGCTGCTCAGCCGTTCCCCGAACTGCGCAGTCGGCGGAGCAACTCCTCACTCGCACGCCGGTCAACGTAAGTGGTCACC
>DASPYH010000252.1:0-3214 GCA_035636875.1 Mycobacteriales bacterium
TGACCGACCGGACGCTCCGCGCCCTGGTGCGCGACAAGCTGGGCGTCCATGTCTGACCACCTTCCCGGGTGGCTGGTCCCGCTGGTCGACGCCGCCCGCACGGTCACCGCGGCCGACCTGGTCCGACGCGCCCCGATCCCACCCCCCGCGGACGGCCGGCTCTCCGCCGTCCTGATCCTGCTCGGCGAGGGGGCGGACGGGCCGGAGGTGCTGCTCATCGAGCGGGCGGAGCGGCTTCGCTCGCACGCCGGGCAGCCGGCGTTCCCGGGCGGGGCGGCCGACCCGGCCGACCGCGGGCCGGCGGAGACCGCACTGCGCGAGGCCGCCGAGGAGGTCGGCGTCGACCCCGCCGGCGTCCGGGTGGTCGCGCTGCTGCCGGAGCTCTACCTGCCGCCGACCGGCTTCGTGGTGACGCCGGTGCTCGGCTGGTGGCACACCCCGGCCCCGGTCGGCGTGGTCGATGCCGGCGAGGTCGCCCGGGTCGAGCTCGTCCCCGTCGCCGAGCTGGTGGACCCGGCGAACCGGTGCCGGGTCCGGCACCCGTCCGGCTACGTGGGTCCCGCCTTCACCGTGCGGGGGATGCTGGTGTGGGGCTTCACCGCCGGGCTGCTGGACGGGGTGCTCGAGCTGGCCGGCTGGTCGCTGCCGTGGGACACCGGCGACGTGCGCGACCTGCCGCAGCGTGCGCTCGACCTGGCCGCGCGCGGGGTGCCGCCCGGCTACCGGCTGCCGGCGGGCGCTGCGGGCGAGCCGGCGGACGACTGGCCGGCGGCGGACGACGTGATCCCCTGAGCCGATCAGCCCGGAGGCTGCACATCACCACCCGGTACGGTCGAGCGGTGAGATCGGCGCGCCCGCTGGCGGTGACCGCCGCCGGGTGCGCGGTGCCGTGCTCCGGCCAGCCGCCCGCCGTGCTCGCGGGCGCGGGCAGGCTGATCGTCCAGGCGGTGCCGTGAGCTGGCTGGACCTCGGCGTGCTCGCGCTCGCGGTGGCGTTCGGGGTCAGCGGCTACCGGCAGGGCTTCCTCACCGCGGCGCTGTCGTTCGTCGGCTTCTTCGGCGGGGCGGTGATCGGCGCGCAGGTCGCCGACCCGGTCGCCCGGCAGATCGCCGGGCAGTCGAGCGGTCGGGTGGCGGTGGCGGTCGCGGTGGTGCTCGCGTTCGCCCTCGCCGGCCAGGTCCTCGCCGTCTGGGTCGGCGGCGAGCTGCGCAGGCGCTTGACCTGGCACCCGGCTCAGCGGGTCGACGCGGTCCTCGGCGCGCTGGTCTCCGGGATCGGCGTGCTGCTCGTGGTCTGGATGGTGGCCGCGCCGCTCGCCGCGGCGCCGTACCCCCGGCTGTCCGCGGCGGTGCGCGACAGCGAGGTCATCCGCGCCATCGACGAGGTGGTGCCGAAGCCGGTCCGCGCGCTCTACGCGTCGCTGCGCGACGTGGTCCGGCAGTACGACTTCCCCGAGGTCTTCGGTCCGCTGGTGCCGACCCGGGTACGGGACGTCCGCCCGCCGGACCAGAAGCTGCTCAAGACCGCCGCGGTGCGCCGGGCCAGGGTGTCGGTGGTGAAGGTCACCGGCGTCGCCGACTCCTGTGCCCGCCGGATCGAGGGTTCCGGCTTTGTCTTCGCCGCCGACCGGGTGATGACCAACGCGCACGTGGTCGCGGGGGTCCGCCGCCCGCGGGTGGAGGTCGGCGGCCAGCAGCACGCGGCCACCGTGGCGGTCTTCGACGCGGCGCGGGACATCGCGGTGCTGCGGGTGCCGGACCTCGGCGTGCCGGCGCTGCCGTTCGCCGCCCGACCGGCGAGCTCGGGCGACGACGCGATCGTGGTCGGCTACCCGGAGGACGGGCCGTTCTTCGTGGGGCCGGCCCGGGTGCGCGACCGGATGGAGATCCGGGGTCCGGACATCTACGACGACCGGACCGTCGTCCGCGAGGTCTACTCGGTCCGCGGGGACGTGCGCAGCGGCAACTCCGGCGGCCCGCTGCTCGCCCCGGACGGCAGCGTGTACGGGGTGATCTTCGCCGCCGCCGTCGACGAGCCGGACACCGGCTTCGCGCTCACCGCGCGCGAGGTCGCCGGCGACGCCAGGGCCGGCGCGGCCGCCGCCACCCAGGTGGCCACCGACGGCTGCGCCTGAGACCGGCGGGCGTCAGTCCTTCGCCCAGCGGACCAGCTCGCCGGTGACGAGGTCGGGCGCCTCCTCCTGCGGGAAGTGGCCCACCCCCTCCAGCAGCCGCCACTCGTAGGCCGCCGCCACGTACCGCCCGGAGCCCTGCGCCGTCCGCGGCAGCAGGCAGGTGTCGAGTTGGCCGTGCAGCTGCAGGGTGGGCGCGGTGACCGGCTCGGCGAGCAGTCGGGCGTACCGCAGGCCGTCCGGGCGGGGGACCGAGCGCAGCATCCAGCGGTAGTACTCCAGCGCGCAGTGCGCGGTCTTCGGGATCCGCACCGCCTCCCTGCACCGCCGCGCCGCCTCGGCGAAGTCCTCGCTCCGCTTCCACCGCGGCCCGGCCCAGCGCTCGAGCAGCCGCTGCACGTACGCGGCGTCGTCCCTGGTCAGCAGCGACTCGGCGAGCCGGGGGGCCTGGAAGCCGAACGCGTACCGGCTGGCGCGCAGCTGGCCGCGGGGGTCGGTGACCAGCGCGGACCGCAGCCGCCGCGGGTGCGGGGCGCCCAGCACCGCGAGCCGGCGTACGACCCGGGGGTGCAGCGTGCCGACCGTCCAGGCCAGCACCCCACCCCAGCCCTGCCCGGCGATCATCGCGTCCCGCTCGCCGAGCGCACGCACCAGCCCGGCGACGTCCCCGGCCAGCGTGACCGCGTCGTAGCCGCGCGGCGGCTTGTCGCTCGCGCCGTAGCCGCGCAGGTCCGGCGCGACCACCCGGTAGCCCGCGTCGGCGAGCCCGACCAGCTGGTGCCGCCAGGACCACCAGAACTCGGGGAACCCGTGCAGCAGCAGCACCAGCGGGCCGCTGCCGGCCTCGGCGACGTGCAGCCGCACCCCGTTCGCGCTGACGTCGCGATGCGTCCACGGGCCGTCCACCAGGACGGCGGAGGCGTCCGGACCGCTCGGGATCACCCGGTCTCCCGGGTGGGGTGCCGAGCCCACGCCGCGGTGTCCTTCACGGTCTCCATGGTGCGCTCCGGCTTGCGCACCTTCTTCAGCGACCGGCGCCCGAGCAGCGCCAGCACCAGCGCGACGATCAGGAAGAGCACCCAG
>DASPYH010000253.1:0-3588 GCA_035636875.1 Mycobacteriales bacterium
CGCAGCAGCACCTCGCCGACCACCGCGCCGACGACGTACGACACGCTGGTCGCCACCGCGAGCCCGGCAACCAGGTGCCGGTCCGGCAGCACCGCGGCGACCCCGAGGCAGAGCAGCACCTTGGCCGCGACCATGCCCACGTTGATCAGCGTCGGCGTGCGGGCGTCCTTGACCGCGTAGAAGACCCGCAGCTGCAGCATGGTCACCGCGAACGGCACGAGCCCGAAGGCGGACACCGCGAGCACCAGCCCGACCTGCCGGGCGCTGTCCAGCCCGGCCCGGCCGTGGCCATACACCACCGTGCCGATCGCCGGGCCGAGCACGACGAACAGCGCGGTGACCGGCAGCAGGGCCAGCGCGGACAGCCGGCTGCCCAGGGACAGGTCGGCGACCACGCTGTCGCGGTCACCGCGTGCCGCGGCCCGGCTCATCCGCGGCATCAGCGCGGTGAGCAGCGAGACGCCGAGGATCCCGTACGGCATCTGGAACAGCAGGCTGGCGTTGGTGAACACGGCATAGCCCGGGTCGCCGGGGGCGACCGCGTTCGCGAGGCGGACTTGGACGAGGTAGCCGACCTGGCTGACCGCGACGTAGCCGAGGACCCACAGCGCCAGCGTGCCCGCCTCGCCGAGCCGAGCGCCGCGGGCGTCCAGCCGCCAGCGCCAGCGGAAACCGGACCGGCGCAGCGCCGGCAGCAGCACCAGCGCCTGCACGACGATGCCGAGCGTCGTGCCGAGGCCGAGCAGCAGGACCTCGCCGCTGCCCATGCTCTGCGGGGTCGGCCGGCCGCTGCCGCGGGTGACGGCGAGGAAGAGTCCCGCCACCAGGATCACGACGGCGTTGTTCAGCACCGGCGCCCAGGCCGGCGCCCCGAAGACGCCGCGGGTGTTGAGGACGGCGCCGATCATCGCGCCCAGCCCGTAGAAGAAGATCTCCGGCAGCAGCAGGTACGCGAAGAACGTGGTCAGGTCGGCCTTGTCGCCGCCGACCGGCACGTAGAGCGCGGTGAGCAGCGGCGCGGCCAGGGTGGCGACCAGGGTCGCGACGGCCAGCGCGACGGTGGCCAGGGACAGCAGCCGCTGGGTGTACGCCACGCCGCCGTCGGTGTCGCGCTCCTGCGCGTGCACCAGCAGCGGCACCACGACCGACGTCAGGACGCCGCCGAGGAGCAGTTCGTAGACGATGTTCGGCAGCGTGTTCGCGGTGTTGTACGCGTCGCCGACCACCAGCAGGCCGATGGCGGCGGCGATCGCGAGGCTGCGCAGGAAGCCGGTCAGGCGGCTGGCCGCCGTGGCCACGGCCATCGTTCGGCTGGCACGGCCGAGGCTCGGCTCCCCCCGCCGGCCTCCGCCGACCGGCGGACCGGCCGGGTACCCGCCGCCGGCACCGCCGCTCCGGTCCGGGTAACTGTCAGGGCCGCTCCGCTCGGGGTAGTCGGCCCCGACGGGCGCGTCCTGTGGCGGCGCCGGTTGGTTCGGGACGGGTCCCGCGAGCCGGCCCCCGGGGTCGGGCCCCGCCGGCCCCGTCGGCCGCGCGGGCTGAGACAGCTCGCGGGTGCGCTCGTCCGAGCCGGTCACACTCGGCTCCGGTCGGCGGGGGTGCCGGCGACGGGAGCGGCCGGCCCGGGGCCGCGCAGCCGCCGCACCAGCCGCACGATCACCGCGCCCACCAGCACCGCGAACGCCAGGCCGGTGATGCCGAGCGCGAGCCCTCCGTACGCCCTGCTCCGCACGCTGAGGGTGATCTCCTGGCCGAGCACGCCCTGCCCCGGCGTGGTGAGCTGCCCCCGGACCAGGAAGGTGCCGGTCCGCTGCACCGAGGCCGGCACCCGAACGCTGCGCTTCTGCCCGGCGGGGATCTCGATGATCCCGACGTCCCCGGTCGCGAAGCCAGGCGGGGTGTCCAGCCGGATCCGCACCTTGACCGGCACCTCGAGGTCGTTCTGCAGGGTCAGCACCAGCGGGCTGTCGGTGGAGGCGAGCGTGTACACGCCGGTGATCGGCGCGGTCATGGTGACCCGCGCGCGCAGTACGGAGATCTGCCGCCGCAGCCGTTGCACGTACGCCAGCCCGGCGCGCTGGTTGCCCCGCCAGGCGGTGGACCCGGCCCGGCGCAGCGCGTCGCCGTACGGGGACAGCTCCGCGTTGGCGTCCGCGTTGCCGAGCGCGCCGCGGAAGTCGGCGACCAGTTCCTCGACCGCTCCGATCTGCTGCACCAGGGCCGCGGAGATCTCCGTCCGCTGCGCGCTGGCCGGATAGACCAGCGCGCCGCGGTCGACCGGGGCGGTGGTGCCGGCGGCGTCCAGCGCGGTCACCGAGCTCAGCCACGGCAGCTCGCCGAGGTCGGTGACCAGCGCCCGGGCGTACGCCGCGGGGGGGTCCCAGCGCCGTGGCGGTGCGAGCACCAGGGTCCTGCTGTCGCTCGGCCGCTCCGCCGTGACCATGGCCAGCTCGGCCAGCAGCCGCTGCTCGGCCAGCCGGGGTGCCGAGCGGCGTTGCGCCCCGCCGGCGAGCAGTCGCTGCAGGGTCGCGTCCGGGACCAGGGCGATCGCCTGACCGCCGAGCGCGGGCAGCGGAGAGGCGGCGCTCGGGGTCGCGCTGCCGTCCGGGGACGGGCCGTCGGGGAGCGCGGTCCGGTCGAGCAGCACCACGCCGGCGCCCGCGCTGACCACGTCGTCGAGTGCCTTGTCGGTGAGCAGCCCGTCCGGCGGCCAGGCCACCTTGGTGGTCGGCGTGACGCCGAGGACGCGGGCGGTGGCGTCGATGTCCGGCTGCTCGACGCGGGCCAGCGCGGCGTTGCCGCCCCGTTCCAGCGCGACCAGGTCCGGGTCCCCGTACGGGACCGCGACGAGCAGGTGCTGCCCGGCGATCTTCTTCAGCCGGGCCAGCCACGCGGCCGCCGCCGGGCCGCCCTGACCCGGCAGCGTGCGCGCCGCCGACACCGCCACCCGGTAGCCGGCCGTCATCCGGTCCAGCTCCTCGATCGTCTCCGGGTCGATCACGAGGGTGAGCCGGACCGAGCCGCTGACCCGCTCGGCGACGGACAGCAGCCGATCGAGACGGCCACCGGCCGCGACCGAGCGGTACAGCGAGTCGTCGAGGAACACGGGCGGCTGACGCGGCTGACCCGGCTCGGTGGTGTCGTCGCGACCCCCTGTCAGCCGGTGCGGGCGGTCCAGCAGGGGCCACAGCAGCGCCACCCGGGTGCCGGCCGTGTCGATGGTCGGCGGGAAGTGCGGCAGCAGGGTCTGAACCCGGCCGACTGTGTCCCCGTCGGCAGACTGCACCACGAACGCGAGCGGGTAGACGCCGAGCCTGCTCATGGCGAGGTCGGCGGCAGGCGCCCGGTAGGTCACCCGGGTCGCCTGCCCCGGCGCCAGCCCGCCGTCCAGCGCGGAGGGCGGGGCGAACGCCGCGCCCGTCGGTGGCGGATCGGCATCGGTGCCGTCCAGCTCGCTGCGGGTGGTGAGCACCGACCCGCGCTGCAGCCGGAACCGGAGCGGGCCGGTGTCCTCGACCCCGGGGTTGCGCAGCGTGGCGACGACCGTCAGGGTCGAGTCCGGCCGGATGTCGCGCGGCTCCAGCGACT